>NZ_JAAHGU010000014.1:0-110517 GCF_010692685.1 Okeania sp. SIO2F5
ATTTCTATAGAAAATCTCAATCTAATCTAGCAAGAAAGCAAAAAAAAGTATCTAGAAAAGAAATTGGGTCAAACAATTGGAAAAAAGCACAGAATAGAATAGCTAGACTACATCAACATATTGCCAGGCAAAGAGAAGATTTCCACTTTGTATAGACTACTAATTAAAGTCGTGAATGAGGAAATAGTGTGAATATTCATCAAATTCATGGTCAGTTTTTTTGACTTTCCTCAAAAAAAGTGCTATCTAAAAGATTTCCAAAATTTAACTCTACAGCATACAACATTTTGGCTATTTAATTTTGACTTTTGACTTTTATACCTGGATAACCATTAAAAAAATTGATCTTTAGTTTTGATCCCAGGAAAGTCTGTGTAAGAATGCTTATTAGTTTTGTCTACTTAATTAAGAATTATAAAGTAACCATAAACAATGGAAGCCCTTTATCAATATGCCTGGCTGATTCCACTATTGCCCCTACTTGGAGCAATGGTAGTCGGCCTGGGACTAATATCCTATAGTCAAGCCACAAGTAATTTGCGACGGGGATCTGCAATATTCATAGTCTCCCTGTTAGGAACTGCAATGGTTCTCTCCTTTGCCATCCTCTGGAGTCAAATTAATGGCCATGAAACCTATACTCAAATGTTTGAGTGGGCTGCAGCAGGTGACTTTAAACTCCGTATGGGCTATACCATCGACCATCTGACAGCCCTTATGTTAGTCATTGTAACTACTGTTGCCTTTTTGGTAATGGTCTATACCGATGGTTACATGGCTCACGACGCAGGTTATGTACGCTTTTATGCCTACTTGAGCTTATTTAGCTCCTCAATGTTAGGTCTAGTTGTCTCTCCAAACCTGGTCCAGGTCTATATCTTTTGGGAACTGGTGGGTGTATCTTCCTACCTACTAATAGGTTTCTGGTACGACCGGAAAGCAGCAGCAGATGCTTGCCAAAAAGCTTTTGTGACCAACCGTGTCGGTGACTTTGGTTTGCTACTAGGGATGCTCGGAATTTACTGGGCAACTGGTAGCTTTGAATTTGAAGTCATGGGCGTTCGTCTAGAACAACTGGTAGAAACAGGCGCTCTGAGTGCTGGTTTAGCTACCCTGTTTGGTGTTTTAGTCTTTTTAGGACCTGCGGCCAAGTCGGCTCAATTCCCATTGCACGTTTGGCTACCAGATGCGATGGAAGGCCCTACACCAATTTCTGCTCTAATCCATGCAGCGACAATGGTAGCTGCTGGGGTTTTCCTAGTTGCGCGGATGTATCCAGTATTTGAACATCTGCCAATAGTAATGAACATTATTGCTTGGACAGGAGCTTTCACGGCTTTTCTAGGAGCAACGATCGCCATTACTCAAAATGACATTAAAAAAGGTCTTGCCTATTCCACTATTTCCCAATTGGGATATATGGTAATGGCAATGGGTGTGGGAGCTTATAGTGCTGGACTATTTCACCTAATGACCCACGCTTATTTCAAAGCTATGTTGTTTTTGTGTTCCGGTTCAGTTATTCATGGTATGGAAGCTGTTGTCGGTCACAACCCAGTTTTGGCGCAAGATATGCGGTTAATGGGTGGACTGCGCAAATATATGCCTGTTACCTCTACTTGCTTTTTAATTGGTACTCTGGCAATTTGCGGTATCCCTCCTTTTGCTGGTTTTTGGTCAAAGGATGAAATTCTGGGCAGTGCTTTTGGAGCAAACCCCGCTTTGTGGTTGATCGGTTGGGCAACTGCTGGAATGACTGCTTTTTATATGTTCCGGATGTATTTCTCCACTTTTGAGGGAGAATTCCGGGGTAACGATGAGCAGATTAAACAGCAATTAATGGCTGCAAACTCTACAGGTGATAAGGTCGAGATGACCCCAGCGGTAGCTTTCGGACCTGGTGCAATGGACCCGAAAGAATTAGAACACGGCCATGATGACCATGACCACGACCACGACCACGGTCATCATAGTGACTCTCCCCATGAGTCTCCTATTAGCATGACTTTACCATTGATGGTTTTAGCGATTCCTTCAATGATTATTGGTTTGTTAGGAACGCCTTTTGCTAATTATTTTGAGCAGTTTATTTATGCACCAGGAGAATCTTTGGCAGAGGTGCTAGAGGAATTAGCTGAGTTTGACCTGACTGAATTTTTAATTATGGCAGGTAACTCTGTGGGTATTGCTTTAATTGGCATTACCTTTGCTTCCCTGATGTACTTGAGTCGTAAAATTGACCCTAGTGCGATCGCTGAAAAAATCAAACCTCTTTACAACTTCTCTCTCAACAAGTGGTATCTAGACGACCTCAACGACAAGCTATTTGTTAGAGGTAGTCGTCGTCTAGCACGTCAAGTGTTGGAAGTAGATTACAAAGTAGTTGATGGAGCTGTTAACTTAACAGGTTTTATTACTTTGTTGAGTGGGGAAGGTTTGAAATATTTAGAAAATGGTCGCGCTCAGTTCTATGCACTAATTGTATTTGTGGCAGTTTTAGGCTTCGTTGTTTTCTCTGGAGTTTAGAGGGAACAGGGAACAGACAGTGCTGTTTCACCCTCGATAGACACGGAGACGCGGAGACACGGAGACACGGGGATGGAGGCTTTTAATTTACGATTAAAAGTTGGCTTTCCACCCAAAGAAGTAGAACTGCCCATAACTGTCTCCCCGTCAGGCTTTGAGAGAAACGCAAAAATTTAGAATGAAACAGCCCTGAAGGAACAGGGAACAGAAAATTAAGAATTGCGAGTAGTATTTTTTCTTCTTCCTTCTTCCTTCTTACTTCTTCCTTCTTCAAACATTTTAAAAGTGAGATTTGATATTTATGGCTAATTTTCCTTGGTTAACTATAATCATCCTATTTCCAGTAGTTGCATCGTTGCTAATTCCGATTATTCCGGATAAAGACGGCAAAACAGTACGGTGGTACGCCCTAATTGTTGGATTAATTGATTTTACTATTATCACTACTGCCTTCTGTACTGGATATGACACGAGTAACCCTGAGCTTCAACTGGTAGAAAGTTATGCTTGGGTGCCACAATTAGACTTAAATTGGTCAGTGGGAGCTGATGGTTTATCCATGCCACTAATTATCCTGACTGGGTTTATCACAACTCTGGCAATTATGGCAGCGTGGCCTGTAACTTTTAAGCCAAAGCTATTTTATTTCTTGATGTTGTTAATGTACGGCGGTCAAATAGCTGTGTTTGCCGTGCAGGATATGTTGCTATTTTTCCTGGTTTGGGAATTAGAGTTAGTACCAGTGTACCTAATTCTCTCCATCTGGGGTGGTAAAAAACGGTTGTATGCAGCAACTAAGTTTATTCTTTATACCGCAGGTGGTTCGCTGTTTATTTTGATAGCAGCGTTAACAATGGCGTTTTATGGCGATACTGTTACTTTTGATATGAGAGCGGTTGCTGCGAAAGATTATGCTCTGAATCTGCAACTATTGTTATATGGAGCTTTTTTGATTGCATACGCTGTGAAGTTGCCAATTTTCCCATTACATACCTGGTTGCCTGATGCTCACGGGGAAGCAACTGCACCTGCTCATATGTTGCTGGCAGGAATTCTGTTAAAAATGGGTGGTTATGCACTGTTGCGAATGAATGCAGGAATGTTACCTGATGCTCACGCAGTGTTTGCTCCTATATTGGTGATTTTGGGGGTTGTCAATATTGTCTATGCCGCTTTGACTTCATTTGCTCAACGAAACTTGAAGCGGAAAATTGCTTATTCTTCAATTTCTCACATGGGTTTTGTGTTGATTGGTATGGCTTCATTTACCAATATTGGTATGAGTGGAGCTGTACTACAAATGATTTCCCACGGTTTGATCGGGGCGAGTTTATTCTTCTTAGTGGGAGCTACTTATGACCGTACCCATACTTTAATATTGGATGAAATGGGTGGTGTCGGTAAGAAGATGAAGAAAGTGTTCGCAATGTGGACGACTTGTTCGATGGCTTCTTTGGCATTACCTGGAATGAGTGGGTTTGTGGCAGAGGTGATGATATTTATTGGTTTTGCCACCAGTGATGCTTATAATCCAACTTTCAAGGTGTTGGCAATATTCTTGGCTGCAGTGGGAGTGATTTTGACTCCAATTTATCTGTTGTCAATGTTGCGGGAGATTTTGTACGGTCCTGAGAATAAGGAGTTGGTAGAACACGAAGTTCTCAAGGATGCCGAACCCCGCGAGGTATTTATTATTGGTTGTTTGTTGGTGCCAATTATTGGTATTGGTTTGTATCCCAAGATTGTGACTCAGATTTATGATGCAACGACAGTACAGTTGACGGCGCGGTTGCGAGATGCTGTACCAACGTTGATAGAATCTGGGGAAGTGGCGTTGAATAGTGAGTCTGAGTTGTTGATGCGTGCGCCTGCGATTAAATAGTGCGGCCATCTTGGTCACCTGTAGTTCAGTAGGGTGCGTTAATGAAATGTAACGCACCGCTTGTCCCAAATAAATGTTTCGCTCAGTTACGCTTTCCTACGGAATGCTGCGCAAACGCTAACACACCCTACTGGGGAAGTGGCATTGAAGAATGAGTCTGAGTTGTTGATGCGTGCGCCTGCGATTAAATAGTGCGAGGTATTTGAATAATTTAGAATCCTGATAAAAGCCCAGTAGTTCGGTTAGCCGTTCTATTGGGTATTTTGTTTGCGTCTCTCAGTCAAATTGTGTATTGCCATCATCAAAATTAGATAAACAGGACTTACGGAAATTCACCTTGAAAACGCCATATGTAGGAGCGTTAGTGGCAGCTCTGCGTTAGCAAATGGTATTCGCCCTCACTTGATTTAATGTCCATGCGTAAGTCCTGATATTTGACCCAGTTAAGCAAGAAGAGTCAGAGCAAGAGGAATAACTCGTGTAACTCTTTCCTTAGCAAATTCTGCGATACCAGCTTCAGTACCCTTATTGAGTAGAGATTGACTCCAGCTTTTGAGTTTTTCCTTAAAGGATGGGTCTTGCTTTGCTTTATTAGCTAAATCTTCAGCTACTTTTTGTTCTGCTTCTGTTTCACTATAGGTATCAGAAAGCTTGTCTAGTAGTTCTTGAATCTCCGTTGCAGCTTCTGCTAGAGATTGTTTTTGTTCTGGTGCGTAATTGTATGTGTTTTGATATCCTTGGTTGAGGTCAACTAGGAAAAGCACGTACCGCATGCAAAGATCCCAAATGGGTTCTATATACCCTAATTTACAAACGCCAGATATCAGAACTATTCCCTACTGCTTATGGAGATAAATTGTCTAGATTTTGAAGATATCTGGTTTAGCCTTTCTTATAGCCTTAATAACTACTTGGATAGGTACTTGCCAAAAGCTAGCCAAACCCCATACTGCTTGCAGATACCTTGTAAATTCTATTAATTTTAACTGTGCATTGCTATTATTAACTAATCTTGAATATAGATAATATCTGCTCAAAAAAGTGTCTATAAATGGGTATAGTTTACTATTAATTATCTGATATTCTCTCTGCTCTAATTTAGAAATAGGGAGTTGTTCAATTTCTTGTAAAGTTGCTTCTGGTAGTGAAGTATCGAGTATTTTATCCAATAGGGGAAGTGTATTTTGCACTGGCAAAACAATTTGGCGTTTTTTTGCCTGATTGATTAATTGATTCCAGTCAATTTTATCTCCTGATGAATTTAGAATCATCATCGCATCTGCTACCCAGATAGCAGTAGAAACTTGCTTAAACGGCCAAGCTTGTAAACAAACTTGTAATAACTGATTACTAGGGTTTAATAAATATGTTGACATTTCTCCTACTTGATTAATTTCCGCTTCCTGCCAGAAATTATGTTCAACATTCTGTTGTATAGCATCTAAAGCTACTGGGTAATGAATACTTAATCGACACCCTAATTCATCTTTGAAGATAGCAGCATTACCTACAACAGTTCTGATTGGTAAATTCTCAGAATATTTCCATCCTAATCGATCTAAAAAATTTATTGTTTTCGAGGCATTTTCCGTTCTAATAAGCAGGTCAAAATTATATATATGACGGAGAGCAATATGTGGATAATACTGTAAATTGATAGCAACATCATTTAGGAGTATTGTCTCAATATCTGCATCCTGCAAAGAATTTAAAATTTTGGTAATTTTTTGGATTAATAGTTGATTTTTGTAAAATTTACTCCGATAAATTCCCTTAAGTCTCCCCATTTCAGGATGATTTATCTGGTGGGTAGATAAGTTACGGTACACTAAAGGAAGTAAGCTATTAGAGTCAGAGTCAAGGTTGTCAATATCAACTGTTGTTACCCATTGTTGCCAAGCTTTTAAGACATCTTCTCCCTGGAACAGACAAACCCGTAATAGTAATTTCTGTTCGTGAGTCAGCGAGCATGGCTGAAATTTTAGGTTTAAATTCATATACTATCTCTAAGAAAACGAGTCGGGTTAGAAATCAAGTAGGACTGTTTAATTCTCCGTAAATAAGCATTTTTGTTAGGGGTGGGTTTAGAGAATCTTACATTCCACAGTTCATTGGTTAATAGAAAAAGTAGATGGATGTATCACATTTTTCATAATATTTAACTATTTTTTCACGGAAATAGAATGAATGATATTTTATTTTTGGGCATCTATCTAACTAATATATCATATTTACATGGAATATGGTGTAATTAACTTCCCTTTTTCCTTCATTTAATTCTCTATTTAGCTCTCAAATGTAAATACCATAGTACCAAATTTTTAAAACTTGAGATAAAATAGTAATCAAATCTAATTAATTCGATAAAAAAAGGAAAATAGGAGCAGAAGTATTGAACAAAAATCAAACTCAAACATTAGGAAGCTATCCCACAGAAATTCAGTTAATTATTAATTGTGCTAGAAAAAATATAGATACTGAAACAGCAGACATAATTAAGACTTTACTCACACAAAAAATAGACTGGCAATATCTTATTCAAATAGCCGAAACTCACTCAGTAAAACCCATTTTATATCAAACTATAAACAATACTTGTCGAGATGCAGTACCCAAAAAAATTCTTACTCAGCTCCAAAAAAAATTCCGTACAAATGCTCTCCGCAATTTATATTTAACTAGAGAATTGCTAGAATTACTTGATTTGTTTGCTAAGAATAATATTCCTGTTTTTTGTTTTAAAGGACCGCCTTTAGCACAATGTGTTTATGGGGATATTTCCTTAAGACAGTTTAGTGATTTGGATCTTTTAGTTTCTGAAAAAGATATTGTCAAAGGGAAAGATTTGCTAGTCAAACAAGGTAATAAAATGCGTTTCCATGTTATTGAATTAGAGGAAACGGAAGAAGGAGCATTTCTTGAGTCAGAAACAATACATCAATTTGTGAAAGAATCTGCCTATGAATTTGATTATTATAATGCTCAATTTGTCATTGAATTACACTGGGAAGTAATCCCTAAATATTTTGCGTTTCCTTTAAGTATAGACTATTTAAAAGAAGACCTAACTACTGTCACATTACTTAATACTAGCATCCCTAATCTTAGTCCAGAAAATTATTTATTACTCCTTTGTGGGCATGGAACAAAAGACTGTTGGGATAAGCTTTCAAGAATTTGTGATATTGCAGAATTAATCTGTGCTTATCCTCAGTTAAATTGGCAATTTGTTATGGAACAAGCGGAAAAAAAAGGAGGAATGCGTATTGTTTTATCAGGGGTTTTATTGGCACATAATTTATTGAAAGCTCCTCTACCTGATTTAGTCTTAGAAAAGATTGAATTAGATATAGAAATCAAAAAAATTGTTGCTCAAATTCAAAATTGGTTGTTTCTTGATTCTCAAGAACGTTCTGAACAAATTAAAGTATTTTCCTTTCATTTATGGACTAAAGAAAGGTTCAAAGATAAAATTTGGTATGCTTTAAGCCTCTTTTTAACTCCAACTACTTCTGATTGGGTACTATTGCCAAAATCTAATTTCCCGGCAATTTTTTATTATTTAATTCGACCAATTAGAATGTTAGTTAAGTATAGCTTAAAACAAAAATCAATAGATAGTAAGGTGTGCAATTAAATAACGAAGTCAGAAGTCAGATAGGGGAGGCATCGGATTGGCGACGTACAGAAGTTGTTTTTGTAACGGGGATTAGAGCAACCCTCCAAAAATATTTCGCCGATCAAGGCGGGGTTGCGCGACCCAATTATTTTGATAAATTTATTATTTGATTGAATAATTTCAAGTAAATTGTCCACCCTACTGTATTTTCTATAAATTAAAAATTAAACCTATAATCCAACTTTTATTCCTGGAATATTAACTCTAATTGTATAAATTGATGTTTGTGCAGTAATATAAAGAGTCTGCAAATCTGCATCACCCCAAGCACAATTAGCTGGTATTTCTGGAGTAACAATTGTTCCCAAATGATTTCCTTCTGGATTAAATACCCAAATTCCTCCTGCACCTGTACAATAAATATTTCCTTGAATGTCAACTTTCATCCCATCGGGACAACCAGGTTTATTGATTTTCATGTCATAAAAAATTTTACCATTAGTTAGTATTCCATTGTCTTGAACATCAAAAACTCTGAGATGATGACGGTATGAATCATCAATATAAAGCTTTTTTTCATCAGGTGAGAATGCTAAACCATTGGGACGCTCAAAATCATCAGCAACTAGGGTTAATTTACCATCATTTGAGAGAGAATATACTCCTTGATAAGGTTGTTCCTGTTGTTCTGATTTAATGCCAAAAGAAGGATCTGTAAAATAAATTTTACTATCACTTTTCACAACAACATCATTAGGACTATTGAGTTTTTTCCCTTGAAATTGTTCAGCTAAAATAGTAATTGAACCATCTTTTTCTGTTTGCGTTACCCTCCTTGTGCAATGTTCACAAGCAATTAATTTTCCCTGTTTATTTCTAGTTAAACCGTTAGAATTATTACTGAATTGCCGAAAAATTGATACTTTACCATTTGGAGTTAATTGATAAATTTTGTTAGCAGGAATATCACTAAAAAGAAGATAGTTTGCTTCAGAAAACCAAATCGGACCTTCTGTAAATTGAAATCCTGTAACAACACGCTTAATTTTTGCTCCTTGGGGAAATAAACTGAAAAATTGTTCTGATTTAGCTTCTAGATAACCTACTTTAAATTGTAGTTCTAATCGTTCTTTCTTTTGTTTTACAAATTGTTTGAGCTTTTTTTTTAGTGCTTGCATATTATTCCACCCCTTAACTTAAATATCTCAATCTGAATTTAACGAAATCTAGATACTTTAATTTCCTGATTAACTAATTTCTTAAATAAAAAAATCCTATTCTTCTCAATTGACAGGAAAGATATAGCAATCCTAAATTGGTTGTGACAAATCAAAAAGTAAATAAAAAAACTGAAACTCCTGCCTGTTCGCTGTTCCCTCTTCCCTAAAAGGGGTAAGATTTTTATACACAAATAAAATAGGATTGCTATATATTATTGAGGAAAATGAATCTCTACCATATAATTTCTCAAGGATAATCCAGCATCAATTTTCATCACTGTTCCTGTAGTAAAATGTGAGAAATAATCTGAAGCTAAATAAACTACAGCACGACCTATATATTTAGGATTAATGCTACTTTGATGCAAGGGAGTATATTTATAATACAAAGGATTTCCCTTGTTATCTTCTTGTACTACACCTGGAGCAATTCCATTAACACGGATTCTATGTGCAGCTAAATCTATAGCTAATTCTTTTATAATCATTCCTAAAGATGCTTTGGATGTACTATAACTTAGCTCACGAAATACAGTACATTGGTGTATGGATGTTATAAATATAATTGAGCCAAAAATTTGATTCCTAATCATCATTTCAGCAATAAGCTTAGTTAAATACATTGGCTTAAAAATATTGGTCTGAAATACTTTATTTGCTTCTTCTAATTCAAAATTTTTAATGCCAAATTTATTAAATTGGATACCTACATTATTAATTAATATATCAAGTTTAATCTTATTTTCAATAAAATAATTATGTAAATTATCAATATCTTCAGTTTTAGATATATCTGAAATAAACCATTTACATATTATCTGATATTTGGCTAGTTCTTGTTCTAGTTTTAAGCATTTTTCTTCAACTATATCTGTAAAATAAATATTAGCTCCTTGTTTAGCCATTTCCAAGGCAATACTTTTACCAATATTTTGTCCTGCTCCAGTAATCAGAACATTTTTTCCTGCTAATAGTTGATTATTGAAAACTAATGATGGCTCTGGAGATTTTTCTTGGATAATAACTTTGGGTGTTTTTGCTGATGGATTCAGAAAAGAATTTAAGGCAGCTTTTAATCGAATTTTGAGATTCATGATTAATTACTTCACTATAAATTGAAGCAGAAAGATCGAGAATTAGTTTTCTAAAAAATGATGGTATTTTGTTGCCTGAATAAAATCAACAACTTCTTCATAGTTTATAATATCATCAGCTAAATTATGAGTAGATATTTTTTTCATTTTTGTTTTAACTGGAACTGAATAAGTGCCTAAATAACTAAAAATATTATCTATAGTTTGTTGATGTGTCTCGGAATTTAAGAGATGAGTTTCATAAATTAGATGTAAACAAGAAAGTCCTTGAATAACTTGTTCTTCTTTTCTATTCATTTTCTCACACCATTCTATAAATTTTATTAATTTTTGGCAATCTATACTAATTGGAGCTTTTAGCAAAGGATTTTCAGGGGTATCATGCCATTGTCTTCTAGCATTAGCACTTAGATCGGAAATAGCTTTTCGCAAAAGATTATTTCGTTTTAAGTAAATAATTTTCCAACCATTTCTACATAAATTCTCTATAAATTTTAGAGGTGTCCGATGAAACTTCGATAAGCTGAGAATAAGTTGATCGATTTTCAGATCAAAACCATAAAAATGACAAGGCGTTTTTTGAGATTGAATATTAATATAAGTCTCAGGAAATAGAACTTTTTTAAAGTAAGATGTAGAAAAGCTAGAAAAAATTTCTCCATCAACAAAAATCTCTGGATGACAGTTTAGTAAGTTAGCGAGTAAGGTGCTACCTGTTCGATAGTGGGCAAAGATAATAAATTTATGCTTAGTTGAACTTGATTTTAACGAA
This sequence comes from Okeania sp. SIO2F5, assembly GCF_010692685.1. Taxonomy (NCBI): domain Bacteria; kingdom Bacillati; phylum Cyanobacteriota; class Cyanophyceae; order Oscillatoriales; family Microcoleaceae; genus Okeania; species Okeania sp. SIO2F5. The sequence continues at coordinate 11,114 of NZ_JAAHGU010000014.1, forward strand.
AAAGAGGTTAAGTAATCGAAAAATTATTTTTGTCTAATTTTTAATTCATTTTGAACTTTACTTATCATTATTTGTTTGTTTCAATTTGTTGGAATAAAAAGATTAAGTAGCTAATTATATTGCCTTGTCAATTAAATCTAAATAATATTTAATCATTGTTTCTTGCTGAAACATTTGTTCTGCTCTTTGCTTACATTCTAGACCAATTTGAGTAGCTAAAGTAAAATTATTAGCCCAATTTTCAATAGTTTCAGCCAATTCTTTAATTGTAGCTTGAGCATTAATCTTAGGATCTGATAATAATTTGCCTGTATCTCCTAATTCTTCAGGAATACCACTAACCGCAGTTGCTATTACAGGTTTTCCCTTTGCCATTGCCTCCATAATAGATAATGGCATTCCTTCAAATTGGGAAGGTAAAATAAAAATGTCAGCCATATCTAATAAATCAGGAATATCAGAGCGATCGCCTATTAATTTGATTTTATTTTCTATTCCTAATTCCTTGATTTTTGGCATGATTTTCTTCTCTAAACTGCCACTTCCTGCCCAAACAAAGTAAAGTTTTGACCAAATTTCTTTTTGTTTCAAAATTTCCATAGCACTCAGTTGATATTGATACCCTTTCATTACTTCTAAACGAGCAGCAGTGAAACATACTATGGCATTTTGAGGAATATTTAAACTTTGACGTAGATAATTTCTGGTTACTAAATTTGCCTGAGTAAAGAATTCTTTTGGTCTGCCATTATAGATGACTTCACCTTTGTTTTTAGGTAAATTAAATAATTGATGTAGTAAGTTTAAATTTGCTTGAGAAACAGCAATTACAGTTTTCGCTTGTTGATAAATATTGGGTAAATGATCTAAGTAAGGAGAAAATAGTTTAGCCCAATCATCTGAAACACAGTGATTGATAATTATAAAAGGAATTTTCTGTTCAATTGCTACCTGTTTAGCAGCTAAGTTAGAAACAGGACAACCATCACTAAAAATAATCAGTTTTGGTTTAGTTTTTGCCAAAATATTAGCTGCTTCAGTTGTATTTACAAATGCTCTTGCAGGTTGAGTAGAATGATAGATATTATCTTCTTCTAACCATAAGTGTTGAATTCCTAATTGTTTCCTATGTGTAACTAAATGATGAGAGGCTTTGCTTTGAGCGCAATTAATATGATATCCAGCTTCTGCTAAAGCACAAATTAAAGCATGATTCCATTGGGCAGCACCGTATATTTCTGGACAATCTGTATAGAGGAGAATACTATCTGGATGTGAGATAAAATCATCTTTTAATTCAGAAAAAACTGCTCTTTCCTGAATCTTCATAATTCCTAAATCCAATAATTGTTGACTGTTTTTAAATTGAAGAGAATATTTAGGATTATATAGAGTTAAATTGTGATTTTTATCTATTCCTTTTGCATATTCTAAATATTGCATTCCTTGATTATAATGTTCTTTTCTCTCAACTTGATCTTTAACATAACCAGAAAAGGATGAGAAATATTTAAAGTGCAATAAACAACCCCACTCACCTGCAATTTTATCTTCTGGACAATTCGTATAGTGTTGCCCTCCTGTTAAAACTAGATTCAAATCGTATTTAATTAGAGGAACTTTAGTTAAATAATAAGCTCCTTGTTCGCCAAATACCCTTTGTCTGACTCCTCCAAAATAACCAATGTGATTTTGATATGGTCCAGCTTTTTCTTTTTTTGTGTGATAGAATTGTCTATCAAAGTAAGGACAAACTTCTAAGAAATTTTCTCCTTTTTGATAATGAGTTTCGGCAATGGCTTTATCTGAATACATATCTAACAAAACTGTATTTAAAGCTTTTTTTCCTTGTTGCTCTAATTCCTCACATAGCTGATTAATTTTCTTACTTTCACAGTTAGGATAGTAAAACAATTCATCAGCATCAACCATTAGGCACCAATGATCTAAAGCATACTTTCTTAACAGTACTTCAAACCAAGCTGAACCAAAATTTGCTTGATTAAAGGAAAGAAAACTTTGCCAAAGATAAACATCTGGTTGTTGTAATAAATAAGCTAAAGTCTCATCATTTGAACCATTATCAACAATCAAAAATTTATCAATCCCTTGTTGACGATGATAGGAGAGAAAATAAGGTAAGCGCAGGGATTCATTCCTAACTACAACACAAGCTAAAATATCTGTAGTGTTAATAGTAATTTTTCTCTGGTCTTGTCTAGTTAATTGATAGTAATTAAAAGCCTCATCTATTCCTTGATATTTGGCAATAACATTTACCAAATTTTTATGTAATCGATCAAAATTAGGATTAATTTTAACTGCTTGATCGTAAATAAGTTGTGCTTGTTGCCAATCTCCTTTAGCTAATAGTAAATCACCTAAGCTGAGATAAGCTGGTATATAATTTGAGTTCATATTAATAACTTCTTTGTAACCACTTATCGCCGTTTCAATTTTACCTTTAATTTGCCATCCTTTCGCTAATCTATAACGAATTTCAGCTAAATGATTTACTTGTTGAGCTTTCATATTATTTATGAATTATTTTAATTTTCTTTTTTTTGTTGTCTTTTGCGGTCTAAAGATGCTTTAAGAATTCGTAGATAATCACTTTGAGAAGCTTGGCCTTGTTGAAGACCTTTATTCATTTTATGCAAGCGTCTTTTTGTCACTAAATTAGGTGGATTTATTATTTTTAAATTTAACTCAGTAGCTCGAATATACCAATCAGCAAATTCACCCTGTTGCCACTGAGATTGAAACTTACCAACACGGAAAAAAGCATCTCGTTTAATGATCATCGCAGAAGGTATATATCCTGTCATTAGTTCAGGATTACAATAAATTTGTTTTTTGATATTTTCATCTAATTCTGGACTGTAAAACTGTTGAACTTGACCAAATACTAGATCTACTTCAGGATTATTATTAAATATTTCCATCTGAATTTTTAACTTATTTTCTACCCAAATATCGTCAGCATCCAAAAAAGCAAAAAAGTTACCTTTAGCCAGACTAATCCCAGAATTACGAGCAGTAGCTGTACCACTATTCTCTTGATAAAAATATTTTAAAACTGAACCAAAACTTTTAACTACTTCTGCTGTTTTATCCGTTGAACCATCATCTATAACGATGATTTCTATGGGATTATAGGTTTGTTGTAAGACACTATTAATAGCTTCTGATATATAGCGATCGCCGTTATAAACAGGAATAATTATGCTAATTAGGGGATTGAGAGTATTCATATTTTTTGACTATCTATATCTATATTGCTTGAAATTAGTTGTTAGTTTATTTTTTTAAAAAAGTAGTTTGGGTTTTGTTTAATAAGCTTATATTTGTCATTTCGACAAAGTTCTTTAACTACTTCACAAACTCCCCACCCTGAATTATCAGCAGAATCATCAAACAAAATAAATCCTCCTATACTTAAACATCTATCGACATTTTGAAAATCACGATAAGCATAATCATAATCATGATTGCCATCTATATAAGCAAAACTGATATCACCTCCTAACTGTATTGTTTTTTGAAACATATTATTAACTTTTTCTTTTCCATTCCATTTTCTGAAAAAATTATCTGATGTAATTTGAATAGCAAATGGCAGATCGTAACTACTAAATAACAATAGATTTTCTTGAAAGCTTCTTTTAACAAAATCTCCATAATCTTTATTATTTAAAGTAGGATGTTCTCCTAATTTTTGTAATTCATTTCCTTCGCTAAAATCCCAGGGATCTATACAAATTAAAGGATTATTTTTTTTGTGTTTTAATTTAATATAAGTAATAACATTAGCAGATAAACCACAAAATGAACCTATTTCTATAATTGGTGCTTTACTTGGGATATGAGAAATAGCATAATCAAAACACCAAATATTTCCCATGTTTAACATACCTGCATTCCCATAACAAATTTTTTTAATAAAATCATCTGCTTTAAATATTTTATTAAATATTTGTTTTTTAATTTTATCTTTATTTGACACAAATAACTCCTATTTTCAAGTATTAACTCTATTAATAAATAATGGTTAGCTTAATTGACGTTTTCTTTGAATAGAATTTCTGATCAGCTTCAATAAATTCTGTGTATTTTGCTGAGAATTTAAAGATAAATTAGTATCATGAACTCTTTTATTTAGTAATACTTTGGGCATAACAGCCATAGGAATTTGAGCATCATTAGCACGAGCAAACCAATCAACATCCTCAGCTACAGTAAATTCAGGATTTAACTTGCCAATTTTCTCAAATAAAGTTTTTCGTACTACTAAAGTTTCCATAATTTTACCGATATGTTCCCCTTCTAATAATTCTGTTCTAAATCCTGATGGTGGTGAATGTCCTGGTTCTAAAAAAAAGTTAACTTTAGCAACTGTATATTCAATTTCTGGATGCTCCCTCATGTATATTACTTGAGTCTCTAGTTTATCAGGAGTCCAAGTATCATCATGGGAAAGAAACGCAATTAATTCTCCTTTTCCTACCTCAATTCCTTGATTATAAGCATTAGCTATACCCTTACTATCTTGGACAAAATAACGAATTTGAGGATAAGATTGAGCTATTTTTGGGGTGTTATCCGTGGAGCTTCCATCTATCACAATAATTTCATAATTACTATAGGTTTGATTCAATATACTGTCAATCGCATTTTGTAAATAACGCTCACCATTTTTAACGACAATAATTACACTAACAAGAGGATTTTTCATCATAAAATTGTATCCCAATTGATCATTATCTTTTTTTTGTGGGTTTAATACCTCACCGTCACCCGCAGTGTTCAAAATTCTTTGGGGGCACATAGACGCGGAGCAAGGTGTCAAAGACATCCCCATGCAATTTTCCCTCCTGACTCCTGACTCCTGAGTTCTGACTCCTTCTTCAATATTAGAGTTATTTCACTAACTTGACACAAGCAACTGCTCTAGCAGCAGCAGCATTATCTAGTTGAACAGGAAATTTGTTAGGACGCTTTTCTTCTGGTAACATAATCCAATCAACATATTCACATTTTTTACATTGTTCAACTGAGGAAAATTGCCAACCTTTTTGAGTATAAGAAAAAAAAGTGCGTGTTATATCTGATGGCTTGAAAGCAGAGATTGCTTGTTCTAATAAATTATCATCAAAAACCTGCTGGGTTTCTAAGTTAGAATATTTGCCAAAAGGAACAGTTAATAATAAATTTCCACAAGGTTTAAGAACACGACGCATTTCCTGAATAGCCAATAAAAAATCTTGATTTTTATTTTGTTGATCTGCATCTTGACCAGTGAATTGTCGATTATCTAAGCCAATATGTTCTAAAGTAGAAATACAAGCAATTTGGTCATAATAATTATCTTGAATGGGAATACTGCGTAAATCTTCAAATAAATAGGAAATACCTCGTTTCCAATGACAATTAAACTCTGGGGATAAAGTTAAAATATGTAACTTCTTATTTTGCCATATTGGTTGTTCTAAAATAAAATCATGATTCAGAGCAGAACCAGCATCAAGAATTGACTCTGAGTTATGATTTAATTGACAAAATAACCAAGGATATTCTACACATCTCTCATCTACACCATAACCATATCCTAATGGTAATGACTGATTTAGTTTAAATTTAGATATCAGGTCAGAATTAGATAATGTTTCACTAATTAGCTGTTGACGATAAACTAAATAACCGGGATACCAAGGAATTTGTCCAGCTTCAAGATATTTTTTGATAATTAATTTAGTTGCTTTTTCTCGCATTTTAATTAATAAATTTAACCAGGAAGTTGAGTATTTTGATTTCTTCGTCTATCTAAAGATTTTTTGAGAGCATTCAGAAACGTTGAATAACCTCTCTTTCGATCTCTACTAATATTATCTTGATGAAGACGATAATATAAGGTAGTCTCTTCAAGCATCGCTATTTTGATGCCAGCTTCTTTATTTCTCATAAACCAATCTACATCTTCGCTTTGTTGTAAATTGGGGTCAAAATACCCTTGTTTTATAAATACAGATTTCTTATATATACCTGCTCCCAAATTTACATTAATAGTTGCTTCACCAAATTCTTCAAATATTTTTTTTCCTTGTTGATTTTCTTTCACTACCATACATTGCACTCTACCCATAGCTGCTTCTAAATCAGGCTCTTGAGTCAAATAATTTAAGAGTATTTCTAAATGATTATCTCCCCATATATCATCACTATCCAGAAAAGCAATATACTCTCCTTGTGCTATTTTAATACCTGTATTTCTAGCTGCTGCTGGTCCACTATTTTCTTGATAGATATAGTTGATTTTATCGCTAAACCCCTTAGCAATACTTGCTGTTTTGTCCGTTGATCCATCATCAATAACTATAATTTCTAGAGGTTCATAGTTTTGCTTACTAATGCTTTGCAGTGCTTCTTCTAAATATTCTTCTGCATTATAAGCAGGGACAATAACGCTAATTAAAGGATTATTAAACGACATGTTTTAATGAGATAATTAAATCAAATATTACTTGAGGAATTGATTCGATTTCAGTTCCCAGATTGAGATAATAACAAGGTAATTTTTCAGCAGTTTTAGTCATAATTTTACAAGCTTCTTGTCCTGTTCCTGGTAATTGTTTAACTGTACTAGGAACCAGGGATGATACGGCTGTAATTGTCGAAGTTTTAGTTAAACTTGTTTCTAGTTTCCCCGTAATTCGAGGAACTAAAATTGCTTTCAGAGGAAACTGTTTAATAATCCGATATGGGAAATGTTTATTCAGAAAATAAAGAGCTTTTTCTTCTCCTAATTTTTCATAATTGCTAATGATTGGCTTCAAAAAAGGTAAGCGATCTACATCATCAGGCTTTTTCTTCCCTGTAGCATAAATACTAAAAGCTGTAGGCTTAGGTTCAGAAGTTATTAAACTATAATCATCACTCAGATACAATAACTCAGAATCAAGACAAGATAACGCTGTAGTAGACTTTCCCGAACCACCTTTTCCTACTAATAAAACACCACCGCTAGGAACTCCTACAGCACCTGCATGAACCATCTGAATACCTCTTTTTCCTAACCAAAGATGGAGAATTGTTCGCAGAGGCGATCCGGTTTCCCAATAGGGTACTAATTCAGAATTATTAACCCAATAAATTCCTAAATTACGTTCATAATCTAATAAGCTTAAAGCATTAGCACCCCATTGAAAAGATGTGTGAATACGATCGCTATTTAATCCCCAAACTTCTCCTCGTTTTTGTAGATGCTGTCCTTGCCAGGGAGGAGGTGGCATAATAGTATTAGTAGAGGTGCTATCCCAAATACAAATTGTTAAGTCAGGATTAGCGATCGCTTGTATTTCTAAGTGTGCTAATGCAGTAGTTAAACGAGAGATTAAAGCTTCTCCTGCAAAACACAAACGAACTGTTAACCCAGAAATTTCATAATAAAGAGTGATTTTACCTCCAACATTAATTTCTGCTTGTTGGTATAAATCATAGACTTCATTGAAAAATTCTAAAGGATATTTCTGAGGTAACAATTCACTAGGAATATTTGGTTTTTGAGTCACTTTTTGAAGATTTTTATGCAAAGTGAATAACTAAATTTTTTTGATGCTTAAATAAGGGTATTTACTTTAGCATTCGGCCAACCCATTTCATCAACTTCATGGATTGGATCTAGAGCTAATAGCTCTTCCATATCTGTGTATTTTGATAGGATAGGACGTTCAAAAGGGAGTTTTTGTTTATTATCTGTTGTGGCTTTTACTTCCTCTCTATTTTGATTTTCTCCTTCATTTATTGGGGCTACAATAATAATTTCTTCTTCTCTTAGTTGGGTGATTAGAGAGTTGACTGCTGTCTCTATTGTTTTGCGATCGCCTTCATATCTTTCTGTCATTTCGGCAATTATTTCTGTTGTTGAATTACCTTTTTCTATTGCTGACCAAATGTCTGCCCCTGTATTCAATAAACTATAATAGTCTCCTTTATCTAGGTTGACGATGACTACTTCACCTTCAATTGTTTCTTGAACTACTTTCGGGCTGTTTATTTGAAATCTTTCTGTGTTTTCCATCTTAAAATTTTAATTGCCAAATCAAGTAGAATAGAGCAAAAAAAATACCTTGCATATATCAAATTTTGAGCTAACTTAAAGTTTGATACATAACGTACAAAATTTACTTTTTTTAACTTCACTCTTTTTTTATACTCTAGCATTTTAACCAACATTGTCAAGAGTTGACTACCGATATCTTTGAATAACCACAATAAAACCCACATTCTGAAATACAGAACTTAACAGAAAAAGTTACAGATAACCTATCTGTTTAATGTAGAATTAAGTAGGTTTTAATTAAGTAGAATTAAGTAGGTAGGCACGAAAAAATAAAACTATGTAAAGATAGGTAAATACGGAAAGTTTATCTATCAAGGCGATTTTTTTATGGGGGATCGTTTCAGGATTTTTCTCACGAGTGAGCAAGACCAAAAACTACTGAAGGTTAGAACTGAGGATGTACCACAGAAAGTCAAAGGCCGAGCAGAGATAATCAGGCTCAATGCCCATAGCTGGTATAATGCTGGAGCTATCTGCTGCAAAAGGAGAAATAGACCTGAGATATTTGGATGAATCAGGTTTTTGTATGTGGAGTGAGTCGAGTTACACCTATTACCAACGTGGAGAACAAAAATGCCTGGAACAGATAAAGCGCCGTGGTCGTAGATTAATTATTATTGGGCTGTTTCAGCCTTTAATCAGCTTTGTTGATGGCCTAGTTATTGGTGGTGTCAATTGTAAATCTTACATCCGGATGATGAAGCGAGAAGCTCAATAAACAGAAAAGTTAGATCGAACCTCCATATTCATCTGTTCGATGATTGGAATTATCTTGGAGAAATTGATTTGGTAAATAACCATTGCCAGCATAAATTTCTACTCCATCAAAACCTGCCTCTTTTGCGTTTTTCGCTCCCTGTCGAAACTGTTCGATAATCAGAGTTATTTCTTCTAGTTTGAGTTCTCTAGGAATAACGTGGGGGAATTGTCCATTGGGAAGATCCGCTAAATAATCAGCCGTAATAGAACTAGGAGCGATCGGAATGTCTACCTCTTCTAGCAAGTCTGGATGGGCAACTCGTCCAGCGTGCCAAAGTTGTAAAAATATTTTGCCACCTTTTTCGTGTACAGTTTTTGTTATCTGTTTGTAATTGTTTGCATAATTTCAGGTGAAAAATTTAATTAGGGAAAGTGAGCAATTTCCAGATGATCGGGACTTACAGATTTTCAGTTTTTAACTAGCTATCAGCTATTAGCTATCAGCCTAAAAATTTGTGCATATAATTAGGTATCTGTTTGCGCAGCATTCCGGAACGGAAAAGCTTGGGTTAAATCCCTGACTTCTATAAGTCGCTTCATTTGAGGAGGGGTTTAAATCCCCTTCTAAGTAGTCCAGCTTATTTTCAGCAGTATAGCAAACCAGAGCATCCTCAAGATTTAGTTCACCATAATTGTTTGTATTTTAGCTATTCCACTGGTTATAAAATTTAGCGATTTAAGGGAGACAAAGAGGTGTGTGAAGTTAAAGTTAATGGATCGTTGGTAGCAAATAATTCAGAGGTTCTTCGGCAAGTTTGTTTAGATGGTGCTGGTTTGACTTTAATGCTAACCTGGTTAATTGGATAAGATATCCGTGGGGGTCTTCTCCAAGCTGTACTTAATGATTTTCAGTTCTATCCCCACATGGATATGGATACAGGTATTTACGCACTTTATCTACCGAATCGTCGTAATTCCTTGAGAATTAAAACTTTCATTGATTTCTTAATTCAACGCCTTGGTAACTCACCTCTATGGGAAACATTTTGAACCATACTTGGCAATTTTAAGAGAAAATCTAAAAATAAACGCCTATTAGCTGATTTTGATTTTCTTGTAGAAAATCTTCTCTAAAAGGCACATTTAGTGCTACTATAAATGATAAATTATATTTTCTAACACAGAACAATGAACAACAAAAATCTAGCAATAACTTTAGCTACAGTTGTTTTTCTAGCAGCCTGTGATGTTGGTAATAATAGTCATATTAAACTCAAAAATGATGGCTATAAAAATCATGCTTATCCTGACTATATAAATCGTAGAAAAGTAGGAACTAAAAATCACATTCCAACTAATAATAATACAAGTTATGTTGTTACTTATTGTCAAGAATTTATGGAATACGAAATGGGAATTCCTCGCCATAGTCGGTGGTCTTCAGTAGAAAATATAACTGAATCTACATCTGGTTGGCAATGGCAAGGTTGGGTAGAATTTGATGGGGAACGAAGCAATTTTATTTGCAATATTAATAACAATGAAGTAACAGCATATTTTCATAAAGAAACTTATCCTGATTATTTCCCTGATCGTTTTTATGAAGGTGGCGATCGCATTTATAACAGTAATATTAGTGTTGTAAATTCTTGTAAAGAATTTATGCAATATGAAATGGGAATTCCTAGTAATGGGCGGTGGTCTTCTAGTCAGAATGTGACTAAAACTGCTGAAGGTTGGCAGTGGCGAGGATGGGTAAATGTTTATGGAGAACGAAATAAGTTTGTATGTACTGTCGATCCTAATGGAGTTAGAGTCGCCACTAATTTTGAAGACTCTTATAATTATGAATATGAATATAACTATACCTACTAACTACTAACTAATAAGTATTATTCAATTTACTGAATAATTCAGGTTTAAAGCCTCTTCTTTAAAACCAGAAATAAAGAAAAAAAACCTTTTCGTCAATCCTATACTTTTTAAGGAGAGGTAATAATTAATAATTAATTGTTGAATGAGCAAACTAAAGCTTCAAATTTACTAAGGTAAAGATAAAATTGGTTGCTCTAGTGCAGGATAGCGGAAATAACTGGTTACAAAATCCTAAAACAATTACAAATCAATACTTTTGACTTTTAACTTTTGACTTTTAACTTCCGCGTAGCGGCTCTAGTATTGCTTCATTACTCTTTGCATAGTCCGTTTATCATCTCGTTGCTTAATAGTTTCACGCTTATCATAGAGCTTTTTACCCTGTGCCAAAGCAATATCAACTTTTACCCAACCGCGCTTAAAATACATCCTCAATGGTACTAAAGTTAATCCTTGTTGTTCTACCTTACCAATCAATTTACGAATTTCTTGTTTGTGTAGCAGTAGTCTCCTACTACGACGAGGTTCGTGATTGAAAAATTCTCCTGCTTTTTGATATGGAGAAATATGAACGTTTAGTAACCATGCTTCATTATTACGAATTAAGGCATAACCATCTCGTAAGTTAACCTTACCTTCCCGGATTGATTTTACCTCTGTTCCTTGTAATGCAACACCAGCTTCATAAGTTTCAATAATATGATAGTTAAATCTAGCTTGGCGATTATCACTAATTATTTTATATCCTTCACCACTTTTTTTATTCATAAAATATTCTAACTACACTTAATTTTTTATCTGTAATTTTTAATTATACTACGAAATTATCGGTTATGGCAACAGATGAATTAAAACATCACTATAAATAAAAAAATTTAATAATATACTTTTTGTATAAATGCCTTTGTTATCAATCGCTGAATCAACTATAAATAAATATTTTGGCGATAATTAAGCTATTTTAATTTAAATTGATACTATAGCTTTCCTAAATAGGTTTTGAACAAATGTTAGTTATCGCAGAAGGAAGAAGGAAAAATCTTGGGTTGTTTGAGTTTTAAGCTTTTAATCTGTCAGCGCCTTTTCCTTCGACTGCTATATCTAAATACTGAGATTTACTTCTCTTGATATCTACTTAATGTTCATTCTTCTATCTAGGATAGCTATTTTAAATAAATAGAAAAAATCAAAAGTTGGTAGTCCTGCATGGTAATGGTGAGGATATATATTTTTTAATTTCTCCAACACTCCCGGTGCTTCCTTTACCATTACTATGCATCACCACCCAAAAGTTTTAGGTATGGCGGTCAGCTTTTTTCATCTACCAGCTACCACCTACTACCTAAAACCTTCTTAACTCTGAAAATTATCCTGGTATTTCTAACAGCGATCGCTCTAAAACAATCATTTCAGAATTAATCACTGAACTACGAGCTATAACTCTACCTTTAGAGTTCATAACTTGTAACTTATTAAAGTCTAAATCTTGTGCTTCTTGAAACATTTGCTTAACTAATTTATCTTGTTCTTCCTCAGTTTTGTCATACCAATCATTATTCAGTTCAACAATTAATAAACTACTGGGAAAATTAATTCTTAAAGATTCAATAATTCCAGCACCATATTCATTAGTAAGGTCATCAATTTGATTTTGAATTGACACAATTAAAATTTGCTCTGGTGTCAACTTTGGAGGTGAAGCTATAATTGGTTCCACAGATTCAGGAGCTTCATCAAATGAATCTTCAGATACTTCTGGATCTACTGTAAGAGGTAGAGACTCTTCCGGGGCGATCGCTTCTATTTCTTCAGCTATAGGAATATCCGTCGGGGCGATCGCTTCTTCTATTTCTTCAGCTATAGGAATATCTGCCACCTCAGTAACAGGTTGATCAGGGGAAAAAGAAACAAAAATAATCACCAGAATCAGGACAAAAATACCAGCGATCGCCCCTGTCAATAACCCATCAGAAAGCTTTTGACTTAGGGACGCTGGTAATAAGGAACGAACTAATCCTAAAACCTGTTGTCCAAGACTAGGTTGGGCCACTACTGATTTTTTCTCAGTAGTAGATTGTTGTTCAGGTGGACTTTGCGGTGTCACGGAAGGAGTTTCTGTTGACTCTTGATAGACTGCTTCAGTTTCAGGTTGTTCTAAATTTGGTTGCTGTGGTTGGTCTTCTGACATTTACTTTATACCTTTTGGACTAAACAAATCGATGGATAAAACGATAAATTAATAAAAGACAAATTAGTATTCTGGACTATAGTCCTTTTTCTACTTAATTTATTTTCTCAAACGATGAGTATTAAAGGTCGTCAATTTTTATTTTTAAGTAGTCTCAGCAGCATTAGTGTTGTTGGTATATGCAGCAAAATAGTAAAAATTATTAATTTTTTTAGTCCTACTAATGCAGTGACATTAAACAATTCTTCCTCTGTTCAAACAAACCCTATTTTCAGATTTGTTTCTGTCGCTGATACTGGTGCAGGAGGCAAAGATCAATTTGCTGTAGCTGAAGCTATGGGGCGTTATTTTTTAAAATATCCTTTTGACTTTGTAATTCTTGGTGGGGATAATATTTATGAAGATGGAGAAATTGAAAAAATAGAAGATGTTTTTGAGAAACCATATAAATTTTTACTAGAAAAAGAAGTTAAATTTTATGCCTGCTTAGGCAACCACGATATTCGTACTGAAAATGGAGACTTGGAACTCAAATATCCAGGTTTTAATATGGCAGGAAGATACTATACTTTTCAGTATCACCCAATTCAATTTTTTGCCTTAGATACTAATATTAATGCTGACTGGGAAACCGAATTAAAATGGTTAGAAAAAGAATTGAGTAACAGTGAAGCACCTTGGAAAATAGTCTTTGGTCATCATCAAATTTATTCTTCTGGAATGTATGGGTTAAATGAAGATTTTATTCAAACTTTAACTCCTCTATTTAAAAAATATGGGGTTCAGCTTTATATTAATGGGCATGAACATGATTATGAAAGAACTAGCTCAATTAATGGTACTACTTATTTAATTTGTGGTGCGGGTGGCAAACAACGTCTTGTAGGGAAATCAGAGTGGACTGAATATTCTACAAGTGATTTTAGTTTTGCTGCTTTTGATGTTTATGAAGACCGCATCATTGTTAGAGGAATTGATGTAAATAATCGTGTTTTTGACGAAGGTATAATTAACCTGAGTTGAAGGAAATTTTATACTAGAAGGAATAGGAGTCAGGAGTCAGTCCTCAGGAGTCAGGAGGGAAGAAAGAAGAAGAAAGAGGAATAGAAGGAGAAAGTTTTTTGGTCGTGTAAACGGAATGGAGTTCTATCACGCTCTTATCTGGACATGATATCATACCTCAAATTACCAACGCCCAATTTTACTTTGAACTATAAAGCGATTGATTGATTACTGAAAAGAGAAAAGCTTTAAAAGTGCAAACTTGCCAGTGATATTTGGGTTTTTAGGTATTCAGCAACCGCCTATAATTTGAAAATATTTTCAAATGATGAAAAAATTACATATCACCCCGTAATGATGCAACGCCTTTTTATCATTAGACATCTGGTGAAAATTCAAAATCAAATCAATTATTATCCATAAATTATCAATTATTCCCCTCCTGGGAGGGGTTAGGGGTGGGTTCCCTGTTCCCTGTTCCCTGTTCCCTCTTTTCTGGAGATGTCTACTAATTTAAGACGGACATGATATAAATATTTATCCCCCAATTTTTTACTATTCAACCTTCATTTGGAGGCATTTCCTTATTTGTAAATCGCTGAATTATAATTTGTATAGCTAAGGCAATTAAACCTAAAGTAACCATCGCACACATACAAGTAGCTAAAGCAATAACTCCCACCACTAAAGCACGCACAGCAGTCGAAATATTCACCACAAAAACATTATCTGAAATAATAGGTTTATTAGCAAATGTCTCAGAAATAGATTTCATTAACATATAGGCAAGTGTGGCTAATCCACCAGCAATTATCGCACTAGCCAAACATTGTAAAGGATTGACATTTGAAGTAGATTTTTCTTGAGATTTAGGAGTTAAATTTGTCATATATTTTGAATAGTTGAAGTCGGAATAAAAATTGTTTGTAACTATAACAGAGAACATGGAATAGGAAATAGTTGGAAAAACATTGCCTAGGCTAAGATCAATGGTCAGCATAAGTCCTAACAGGTCTGGCTATTGCTATATTAGAATTATGGGAAAAATGAAAATTAAATATAGCAGTTTATAACTTGACAAAATAAAATAGAGATTTCTAGAGTTTTCAACAACAACAAACAGAGAATAATAGTTATTAATTATTGCCAATTCAAAGTATTATATGTTCCTTCTACCTTCTACGTCCTGCCCTCTTCCCTCTTCAATGGGCAATAGTAATGCCACTAGAGTTAAACTGTGCTATCCAGAATTCTAGACCGGGGTCAGCCATTTTTGCTTTTACTGTGGCCTCAACTTCCTGTGCTTGAGCAAGAGATTCTGTCAAAGCAAATATAGTAGGCCCAGACCCTGACATCATAGCTCCTAAGACATTTTGGGATGCAAAAGCTTCTCTTAATTTTAATAATTGCGGATATTCTGGTAAAGCCACCTTTTCTAAATCGTTGTGCAATAGTTTGCCAACTTCTATATTGTTTTGGTGAGCGATCGCTGAAACCATTGGTCCAGAATGTACTCTTTGTATACTATTTTCCCGAGCTTCAGTATCATCAATATAAGTATGACCGAATTCTTGACGATAAGTGCGATAACTCCAGGGTGTAGAAATAGAGAGATTCTTGTATTTAGCCAAAACCACAGAAAGTTGGTCTAAATTTGGTAGTGGGGAGAGAACTTCGCCACGTCCTGTTGCCAATGCTGTACCGCCACTAATACAAAAAGGAACATCTGAACCCAACTGTGCCCCCAACTCTTGCAACTCTCCCTGAGTCAAACCAAGTTCCCACATTAAATCTAATCCCACTAATACTGCTGCCGCATCTGTGGAACCTCCTGCTAACCCTGCTGCTACAGGAATCTGCTTATTGATAGTAATTTCAACGCCACCATACCTGGCAAATACATCTGGAAATTGTTTACCCATCAAGGAAGCTGATCGATAAGCAATATTGTCAGCATCAGCAGGAACTAGGGGATGTTCGCATCGAACCACAATAGTTTCAATTCCAATGGCACGAATATCTATTCTGTCTGCAAGACTAATGCTTTGCAAAACCATTGCTAATTCGTGATAACCATCTGGGCGATCGCCTATGATTTCTAGATACAGATTGATTTTAGCAGGAGCAATTAATGAATAGGAGCGCATTTTAGCTAGTTTAGTATTAGATATTTTAACTCGAAGGAAGTAAAGAAAAAGGTTAATTTTTTGACCAAAATCATCTCTAGCTACTTCCAAGTGGCAAGAATTTATATTCCTAAGGTTCTTACTTTACTTTAATTATTTTAATTTATAAGTTTATTGATTAAATATCAATAGACATTTCCTCCAAAAGAGGGAGTAGGGAGTAGGGGGAAATAATTGATAATTATTGATAATTCATGTGCGATAGTTGATTTTATTTTTCTTTTTTAGGACCGCCAGATGTCTAATAGTTTATAAAAAAGTGCTAATGATAGTTATTCTGCCTGATTAAAAGCTGCAAAAAATTTACCCAGCTAGCATCTCTAAAACTGGATATATTCCCCGGTCATAACTATCTTGATTTCGCTTAATAAACCATAATCAAAATCTTCTTATCCCTTGTTTCTACTCCCTATCCCAATATCTATGAGACATGATACTAATCAGATTTTTTCAGTTTAGATGGTGAAATAGGTAGATCGTTTAGTGGAGGATAATCAGGAGAATCTCCCACTAATTCAGCTAATGCTTCTGACATGGCTTTCGGGTCCATAAATAGAACCTTAGAATTAGCACTTTCACTTAATTTCTGATTAGTTTCTAAATATCTTTGAGCAATCAGAAATTGCATAAATTCTGGACTATCTGGGCGCAAATTTAAAATTTTGGAAAGAACCTCTATAGACTCTGCTTGTCCTTGAGCTTTAGCAATAGCAGCTCTTTTTTCTCCCTCTGCTTGTTCAAGCATAGCTTTTTTCTCACTTAAAGCTACCCTTTCCGACTCCATTGCTGCTTGCACTTTTTCAGGAAAAATAATATTTTGAACCTCGACACGAATCACTTTGACACCCCAACTAGAAGTAGCTTCATCCAATTTCTTCAACAAAGCTTTATCAATTTCATCTTTTGTAGATAAAACTTCTTGAAGTGGCAAGCGACCAATTTCAGAACGCAGAGAAGTTAAAACTATATTATCAATAGCATTTTCTACGTCTTCAATTGCATAATACGCTCTCTCGATTTCTATAATCTGCCAGTAGACTACTGCATCTACCTGCAATGTCAAATTATCATTAGTAATGACTGACTGAGGGTCAATATCCAAGACCCTTTCGCGGATGGTATCAACATGAGCTATTTTTTCTACTAGAGGTAGAACAAACTGAAGTCCAGGCTTCAAAGTGCGCTTATACTTACCCAAGCGTTCTACTAAAGCCTCATCTCCTTCATCAATAACTTTTACAGATGAATTAACTGTATAACCAATGATTGCAGTTGCTATAAGAGCCACAAGATATTGAAGCATAAGATGTTAGAAATTAGGTTAATTATTTTGATACTAGCATTATCAATTAAAAAGTAGTCAAGTCAAAAGTTAACAATTTTCTTTTTGGCTGTTGAGATTGGGACTTAAACGAAAAATTTTAGCCCCAATCAAATCTAAACCCTCGAAGCTATTGTTTAACAAATAAGTAGAAAATCTAAAATTATGAATAATTGTCCCAATAATCACAGTTTTTGATTTTTACTTAAATTAGTTAGTTAATAATCTGAAATTTTATTCTTGAGGAGCATATATGGTAAATGCTGCAGAACAGGCCAAAAATTTTCAAGTAGCGAGTAAGATTGCTGCGATTGTAAATTTATTTAAGTCCCAGTTTGTAGATGTTAAGGTCGATCTCAAGCCCTGGATGAACGATCCAGATACTTTGGAGTTAGTTGACCCAGATTCTATAGATATTGGTTTTCATTTGCCTGGTAGAAGTAGGTCTCTGGAAAGTCGTTGTTTATTGGTGCAAATTCGTTTATATCAAGATCCTATTGAAGCTTATTCTCGTGTAATTGGAGTGGAAGTTGCTGGTTACGATCATCGCGGAGAACAATGGAAATTATCAACGGTGGGTGGCTGGCATTTTGTGGGAAATACCCAACCCACAACAGAATCTGCTGCCAAACTGAAATATTTCTGTCGGCAGATTTTTGAGCTATTCAATAATGATGATTTGGCTGCTTAATTGGGATTAGCCAAAACCTTTTGGTTCTCGATCTTGGAAGATTTTACCAAAAAAATGGGTTTAAAGCCCCGCCCTTCTAGGGCGACTTTTTAGCTTTTTTTTTCAATAGATATGTTATCATGCTGTTAGTTTAGATAGGAATTATGAAAGCTAGATTTAAGTATCGTATATATCCAACACCGGGACAAAGATACCAAATAGTTTTGCTATTTGGTTCTGTCCGTGTTGTTTAGAATGATATCCTAGCTTATTGTCAAGAAAAGTATAGATCGGGAGCAAAGAAACCCACTAATTCTGAACTACAAAAACAGTTTATTACTCAGGCTAAGAAGACTGAATGTAGAGAGTGGCTCTCAGAATTTTCCAGCATACCATTGCAGCAATCTTTGAATGATTTAAACCAAGCTTATCAAAACTTTTTTAAATCAACAAAAGGCCAGAGGAAAGGTAAACCTGTTAAGCCTCCTAAATTCAAAAGCAGGAAATTAAAACAAACTGCAAGATTTACAAAAGGAGGGTTTAAAATTGGTCAAAATAAAGTTTATTTAGCTAAGATTGGAAAGGTGAAAATTGTTTGGTAAAGAGAGTTGCCTGCTGCTCCATCATCAGTAACAATTATCAAGGACTCAGCTAATAGATATTTCTTAAGTTTTGTAGTAGAAATTATACCAGAAACCTTGGCTCATACTGATAATTCAGTAGGTATAGATTTAGGCATTTCTACCTTTGCAACCTTGAGTAATGGTACAAAGATTGATCCACCAAAACCACTCAAAAAACAATTAAGAAGTAGCCTGTTTCAGAGGAGCTGTGCTAACGAAAGTTAAGCAAGTCATTATCTAATAAAACTCAAGGGTCAAAAAGGTATGAAAAAGCACGGGTTAGAGTAGCTAAGTTCCATGGTAAACTGCAAAGATACAAGAACTAATTTTTTGCATAAATTATCTACTAAAATAATTCGTGACAACCAAACAGTTGTTTTAGAAGATTTGTTTGCAAAGCATTCCGAAGGAAACCTTTCTGGCATGGTAAAAAAGCGGTGCGACCCCGCGATGACGCCAGTCGCAAGGGAACACGCACCAAGAGACCGCAAATTATCCAGAGCTATATCCGATTTAGGTTGGTGACAATTTAGAACTTTCTTAGAAGGAAAAGCTGAGAAATACGGTCGTGATTTTAGAGTCATTAGCAGGTGGGAACCTACAAGTCAAGTTTGCTCAAATTGTGGCTTTAAAGGTGGCAAGCTAGACCTTCAGATGCGAGAATGGGAATGCCTCAACTGTGGCGCAAAACACCATAGAGATTAGAATGCAGCAATAAATATATTAGTCGCAGGCGGGCAGTCCGAGACAAAAAACGGACCTGGAGGCAAGCGTAACCTACCCCCATCCCTTCCCAGGAGGGGAGCAAGAGGGGTGGGTGCAGCACCCAATGTTAGCGGAGTTTTGCCCCAGCAAAACGTCAACCCACCGAATAACTAAGACTCGGTAGGAATCTCCGTGCCTGCCTCTTGCCTCCTGCGGAGGAGCTGCGCTAACAAAGGAGCATTCCGATCGGAATGCTGCGCAAACGCTAACAGGCCGGAGAGGATGTCAAGGATAACTTGAACTTCTGGCTTTCTTGTATCCATAAACGCCCTCCCCCTGCCTGACTTTTGTTAGGTTTGTGGGGATGATATACAATTTTGCAATATCCTAATATTTCACCTTCTTGAAAACTAGACATTAGCATGGTTTGTCTGGGAATGTTAACAATGTTTGCTATGGCTTTGACTTTTTCTCAAGTTTTGAAAACTGATAACTACTTTTTTCCTATCATCATTATCAAAGTTTTTCTGCTTAATACTTGTTCTTTTAATAAATAGTAATTGGTGGTAGATTTGGCTGAGGATTAGCAACTCTTCTCAATAATTCTTGTCTAGCTTGTTGAGGATTTTGACCATTAGGAACTTGATATAATAATCTACAAGAACCATCTTGAGGATTAGCAGCACAAATCATTGGCTGTCCATTTTTAGAAATACTGACAGTGATACTTCGATATCCGTTTCTTTGTTGAGTAGATAAAATTCCAGATACTCTAGTACATCTAGTCAGAGCATCTTCTCCTGATTCGGTAAAATAATTATTAGAATTCCAGAGAATAATCGGAATATTTTTGCCTTGTTTAGTGGCTATTGTTGCTGGAGTTGCCCCGATTTTCCCACAGAAAAAATTAGTAGTTTGAGCTTCAGCAGAACGATGATTTATAGGAATATTTAACAATCCAATTACTGTGGCAGCAACAATAGAAGTTAATGATAAAATTTTCATTGATTATAATCTACATAGATAACAATACTAATATTCTATAAATTTATATATAGTTCTTGACTCTCAGTAATGGCATTTAAGCAAATTTTTTTTTAGTATACTTGGGAAATTATGGAAGCTTTGATTATCAGTGATTCTTGTGTAGTTATAATTTCTAATTAATAAATTACTTGCTTTGCTTATATTCCTTATTCAATTTATTATCTGCCTTAACTTCGGTTCAATAAAACCTTCCCAATAATAGCAGTCAATCAACCAGATATAATGTAGAATAATCAACTTATTGGGAGTGGGTTAAAAAATAGTGACTCAGTGTCAAACTAAAAACTTAGTCAAGATATTTTTGGAAAAATTCTATAGTGCGACTTTGGGCAAGATTAGTAGCTTCTAAGTTATAGTCTTTTCCTTCTATCCGAGCAAAGCCGTGATTAATATTTGGATAAGAATGTATTGTTACTAAAGGATAATTACTCAATTCAATTTTTAGTTGAGACTGAATTTCTGGAGAAACATATTCATCTTTTTCAGCAAGATGAAGTATTAATGGATTTTGAATATTAGCAGCTTCATCAAGATTTTTTTCAATGCCAACTCCATAATAACTAACGTTACATTTTGCTTGGGAACGAGTAGCCATTAAATAAGCGAGTTTTCCTCCTAAACAAAAACCTACACTGCCAATTTTGCCAGTACATTCTGGTAATTCTTTGAGAGTTTTCATTGTAGAAATTAAATCATCAATTCCTTTATTTTCATCAAAATGTTGGTAAAGTTCAAATGCTTTTTGCCAGTCATTCTCAGATTTATCGGTAAGTTCAATATCTGCTTCTTGACACCAAAATAAATCAGGGACTATTGCCACATAACCTGCTTGAGCATATTCATCAGCTATATTACGCATTACTTCATTAACTCCAAAAATTTCTTGGATAATTATTAATCCAGGAGCAGGTGTAGAAGTAGGTGTTTTTAAGTAAGCGGAAAAAGTCTCGCCGTTATTACTGGGAATTTTAATTTTCATCTTGGTTAATTGATTTGATATTGCCGTTATATTTATAGATTACTTTAACATTATTCAGTCAATTCAGTTAGCTTCCTGCCGGAGGAACTGTGGGCTTCAATTAGTCTCTTGACAGAGGAGCTACCCTAGCTTCTTATCTCAAGGGTAATAAATGCTTGCTACATTTTTGCACTGCTGAGGAGTAGGGTAGTAGGGATGCTGCATGCAACGTCCGAGAGCGAGAAATAAACATAAGAATAATTAACAATAACTGGCTAATAATTATCAAAAAAGTAATTGATTATTTGTTAATTACTTAATAATTGAAGTGTCACTTGTAACTTAAGTATAGCATTCTTTTTTCACACTTGGTATTACAAAGGAATTACGTTATCAGGACTTCCTACAATATGGAGACGAGAAGATGCATAATTTAAAAAAGGGAGGCTTGAGACATGATTTTTTTTGTCTAAAAATAAGGAATGGTCTCAAAATAGCATTTAATAAATAATTTTGATATAGCAATTCCCAAGAGGCGTGAGGGACAAAATTTGTTTGTTTTATGGAGCATCGGATCTGCGAACAGGGAAAAGAATAGAATAGAAATAAAGATAGGTGTATACCTCATTAGTCTGAGAAACACTATAAAAATATTATTAATACTCTCGGTAATTGTTGATATTAAGAGTGAGTTAACAACTGGGAATTTTTATATTTCTTTAAATCAGGTTCAAGTTAATATAATCAAGCTAATTACTCAAATAGTTATACTTAAAATTTAATTTAACTAAATTTTGCTTGAATACAACATTTCCATGAAAAATAACAAAGAGAAAAGTAGTTTTTTCAATATAAAATTTTTGTGTACTTTATTCTCTATTACCTTTTATTCAAAAATATATTTACAATCCAAATGTAAATGCTATATATCTGAGAAATATCAAAGAGTAATATCTATTTCTTAGTTGAGATTTTTGATTCAAGAAAAAATTGAACTTATTTAAGCTATGATTACTAAATTATTGAGTTAAATTGGAGAAAATTTATCCATAATAAAATCAGAAAGATATTTAAGAGTGGACTTCAAAAAAAAATACTTGACAAAAATTATAAGTTTTGTTAAAAAAATGTTAAAAATTAACATACTTTAAGAGGATTTTAGATTGTGAAAGTAGCGATTGTTGGTTTTGGATTTAATGCAGAGAAAGCCCATGTACCAGTATATAGAGATCGTTCTGATATTCATCTCACAGCAGTAGTAGATCCAGTAACATCTAGGCGTGCAGCAGCGCTTCGACAATATGCAGATATCCGAGTTTATGAACAATTCAACGATTTATTAGAAGAATATTCTAGTGAAATAGACATAATAGATATTTGTTTACCTAATGCTTTTCATGTAGAAAGTATTAAACAAGCATTAGCAGCAGATAAGCACGTCTTATGTGAAAAACCATTAGTATTGAATAAAGCTGAATACTATGAATTAGTCAATATAGCAAACGAACGAAAACGTATTTTATATCCATGTCATAATTATAAATTTGCTCCTTCAATCGTTCACGCTGCCTACTTAATTAATTCAGGTGAAATAGGGATACCTTTATTTGCATCATTTAATATATTTGGTGTAGGTTTTCAACCAGGTGTACGGGGAAAAGATAAAGAACTATCTGGTGGTGGTATTATGATAGACCATGGTTTAGATGCAATTTCTGTTGCTCAAACTTTATTTGGTGGTTTCCCTCAACGTATATCTGCACATACTAGAAGTTTCAATGAAACAAATAGTCAACTTGAAGATGTAGCTGTTTTTTGCTTAGATTGGGAGAACAAATTAATCAATATTAGTGTCAGTTCTTTAGGGTCTATTCCAAAAGCTTATTACAGAATTCAGGGGACAGAAGGAGAAATTAGCATTGAAAATAATGATGTGTTTTTAAGTGTTAAAGATAAACCAGTTCAGCATATTTTTGTGCCTACATATTTTGACGATCCTGGTCATACTAATTGGTTTAATGGATTGATTGAGAATTTTCTAGATTGTGCTAATAATCCAAATACTGAACCATTCTCTTTGATGGAAGCTGGTTTAGTTCTAGAGATAGCTGAAAAAGCTAGTCATTCTAGTAATAATGGAGGTAGTTGGATGGGAATAGAATTTACTACTAAGTCATTACAAATGGTTGGTTAATTTATGACTAGGTATGGTTGATTAATTTATGACTAGGTTCTGAAACTAGGTCTAAAATTTAAGAAGGTGGTAGGTGGTAGGTTTTAGGTAGTAGATATTTTGCAATCTACAACTTATTACCTTCTAATTAACTTGGCAAAAAAAAATAGGTAAAAAGCTTCTTTTTGGTTATACTAAGGGCTGTAGTCCTACAAGGGGATGAAGATTAAAATATTTCTGATTTCAAGCTACTGAAAGATGGCGGTAGTTACTGTTAATACAGTTCCGACTCAGAAGGCTAATTTTTCACTTAAATGAAACCTTCAGAGCTTAGAGATGATCAAATTCCTAATTTTTTTTAGAACAAATTTATAAGCCTAGTTCTAGCCACTTTTTTAAATCTAGCATAAACAGAACTTACGCATGGACACTAAATCCAGTGAGGGCGAATGCCATTTGCGCTCCGCAAAGCTCCGAATTGCGCCCCTACATATGGCGTTTTCAAGGTCAAGCATGCGTAAGTCCTGATAAATATGATATGGCAATCCTAAATTATTCGTAATAATTTGACTATTCTCAAATCCGGTGTTCTATCAGGGTCTACAATATTTCACAACTTAAATAAGTTTCCTATATCGTTAGAGGTAAATTCGGTAGGACAAATTTTTGCTATTTATAACTTATATAGTTTTAGCTAAAAATTTATTGTTAATTAGTTGATATTGGTGCATTTTATAGTACTTAATTATAACTATTTATAGCAGAAAAAAGAAAGAAGAAGGAAGAAGGAAGAAGGCGATTAATTATCTAGGAGATAAGGAAAAATCTGGCCTTGTCTGAGTCTTAAGCTTTTGATATATCCGTGCCCTTTCCTTCGACTACTATATCAATTTAAATCAACTAAATATCAATCCTAAAATAATTTATTAGTTTTGCTATAAAAGAAAATATATTAATACCAAATTCATTTCTAAGTTGCATAGAATAATATATTAATCATAATTGAATGTAGATCTAGATAGACAAGTTAATAAATTTCATAATTCTGTGCCACCTCACATAAAATTTGTATAAGACAACACTACCTACGACCTAACACCTAATTATGTATAGCCTCATATAAAATTGGTATAAGAGTTTAGCAATAGGAAATTTTAAAGTCCAAACTATATAACTATGTTATCCAAAAAATTTCCGAAGTCTCACCGTTCACTTTTACTATTACTGAGTGAACGAATTATGGCATTACTAATTCTTGCTAATGTCATGTTAGTAATATTTGATATTACCTATATAAAAATCCGTCATTGGTACTTAAAAATAGATTTATACCTACAAACAATCACTGATACTCCTCAAAAAAAATATCTCCAAAAAGTAGATAATCTACAAGAGGAGTTAGAAAAGAATGGTTTAGAGTCACCAAAAGTAGAAAATTTATTAGACGATTTACGCATTAGTAGTTTTGAAATATTCATTAATCGTCCTCCATTTAAAGTTATCGATAGTTATGGAAATTTAGCAAAAATTAAGCAAATATTTACTACTCACACTAGAAGAGAAAGTTTTTCACAAGCAGTACAAATTTTTTGGGATGAAAATTACTTAGAAACACAAGGTTGGCAAAGTCAGTTAGAATTTTTCAATAGAAAAATTCGTCCTCTAATATTATTGTATGAGCCGAAATTACAGTATGATTTAATTAAAGGAATAGAGCCATTCCGAGACTCACAAAATTATTTAATCGCAGTTAGTGAACTGAAGATATTACTCGAAAAAAAAGGTCTGGAAGAAGAAGAAATAGAACCTTTACTCAAAGAATTACGCGGTCATAGTACGGAATTAATTGATAGAGATTATGATTTCCAGATAGTTAATCAAATTTTAGTTTTAACTCAAATAAAATACCGGATGAAGCAACATATTTATAGCCAGATTCCAGATAGTAATGTGAATTTAACTCCTACTATTCAAATTTTACAGTCATTAAACTTGCTCCAATATTTAGCGCCAGAAGTTTTGTTGGCAGATAAATCATCAAAAATAGCGTTTAATACCTTCTGGAGTCGTCAACATCTAGAAAGATATCAATGGGAACAAGAGTTAGATTTTTTTTCTGAAAATATTCAATTTTTAATGCACTCTTTTTACTTTCGCGATTTGGGTAAGGATGGGGAATTTGTAGATAGATTTTGGTTAGTAGATTTACCTTGGATGATTATATTTTGGATAGAGTTTATTGGGCGGACTTTACTAATCAGTTGTCGTTCTAATTTAAGTTTATGGGGTGCTGTTAAAAAGCGTTGGTATGATGTTTTTTTATTACAACCTTGGCTACCTTCACTGCGAATAATTACTGTATTTATTCGTTTACAGAAAGTTAAATTGCCAGACATGAAACATTTCTACACAAATATCCGATTCCAACTTATTGGTAGTTTTGCTCAGGAAATAATTCAAGTTGTAGTAGGTGGGAGTATAAATCAGCTTCAGAATAATATTAGTAAAGGTTCTCTAAAAAAAGCTATATTTGAATCAAAAAATAAATCAGATAAAGTTGGTGTAGATAAAAATGACTATGGAAACATTCAGGAAATTATTAACAATATACTTGAAGTAACTGCTTGTAGAGTCCTTCCAGAAATTTATCCAGATATTGAAGATTTTTTACGCTATCAGGTTGAAAAGTCTATGCAGCAGTTATCTATATATAGGCGTTTACAAAAAATACCTTTTTTACGTCGCTTACCGGATAAAATTGCTAATAATTTAGTGATACAAATATCAAGTACAATTGCTACTTCTCCGCAAAAAGCTTATCAAACACAACCAGATGCGGTAAGTATCAAACTTAGACAACAGTTATTCAGACAGTTTACAACTAAGTTCCTATCAGAATTGCAAGAAAAACAAACTTTTGAAGAAATAGAAGTTTTAATGATTAATTTGCTTGAAGAAATTAAAAATAGTTACGTTAAACCATCAAATCAAACTAATTTACAATCTGCGGACACAACTATTCCGAAAATTATACCTACAGAAGTAATTGAGTTAAAAGCTGGAGATGAGAGTAATATAGAATCTGGTTGATAAAGTACCCTTTTGGGGAGATGGGGAGATGGGGAGATGGGGAGATGGGGAGATGGGGAGATGGGGAGAGCGAGAAATATTTAGTAATGGTTGAAGATGGAACATTTTTTTTTACCCAATTACATGGATTTGATATCAGATATCACTTCTAACTTTTGACTTTAGTGAATGGGGAGATGGGGAGATGGATACCCACCCCTAACCCCCCCAGGAGGGAAATTTGGGGAGATTTGTATTCAAACCCGAATACATTTGGTGATGAGTGGGGTCACGGAAATACTTGGGTTGTATGCTGCTTCAAGTAAAGGCATCATAGCAGAAGTAATACCAATTACCATAAACTTTGCTATATCTTGGACTTTCTATTTCTAAATATTATTTATTCGACCAAATGCTTGATATTTGGTAACTTCAGTGATTAAGGAAAGTTATTTTTGCCAGAAATATTTGCGATAGATGGTGCGTTACATTTCATTAACGCACCCTACTGGACTAACCAGTGTAACCAAATACAGAGAGAGTTACAAAAAGGTCATTAAAGTCGGGTTTTGCATCAGAACCACCATCGTTAGTGATGAAAGAATATCGGTGCAAAAAGACTTCGCCTTTTTCTATAATAGCGTCTTCACCCACCAATATCTTAGAACCTTCTGTTAGGCTAACTGTGTAATTTCCATCTCCTGCTGATGTGAAGCTACCACCACCGATATAGGTGAATACTCCACCACTTCTGCTGCTACCAGAAGCAGAGAATACTTCATTACCATTAGAATCAACAATTTTTACTGTTTGATTACCACTTGATTGAGCAAAGGCAGCAACTGTTACTAACTTGCCACTTGGGTTCATACTGATTTTCTGCGGACCAGTGGAAGAACTAGGCATAATCACCTCATATAGTATTTTATATTACACTTAAGAATAATATGTTAACTTTTTCTAGTCTACTTAACTTTATTATTTGTAATACAAGACTTACCAGAGGAAATATTATTTCTTTTTTTCCCCTTCAAAGGGGAGGCTTTAAACCAGAATTATTTAATTATTAATTATTAATTATTCGGTAATTATTAATTAGGGTTTGCTGAAAAAGTCTTTTTGTGGAGGGTAGGACTCAGGAGTCAGAATGAATGGGAATTACAGAGAAAGCAGTCGAAAGAATTGTCGCTCAATTTTTCTGCCCTTGTCTGCTCAAAATGTGAGTATTTTGGGCAATTCGGAGCTAAAAACTGACACTTTTTTCGCAGCAAAAAGGCTACAACCTTTATCTGTAAATGCTTTTATAGTTAATCAGCAAACCCACTCTTATTAATTATTAATTATTAATTATTGAACCCCTACTCCTTCTTTTAACGAATTAATATGACTATTCATTTGAGTTAAATATTTTTCTAGCAATGAATAATCTCTAGACTTAAGTAAAGAATCGTTTTTAGCATTAACAACTTCCTCTAAAGGCAAAATACGAAATTGTAATTTCCCATTTTTCCGATAACGATGTACCCATGTCGGTAAAGCTTCCACACCAGAAATTTCAATTGTTTCTTCAGGAAAACTTTTCTGAATATTAACCTGAAAAATAACTCCCAAATTAGTATATTTTTTCGTTTGATTGGAAATAAAATTACCCATAGAATAAATCGCAACTGCTTGACGAGTATCTCCATTTTTTGATGTAACGTTAAATATTTTATAGGGTTGAACTACATGAGGATGACTACCCAAAATAATATCTGCTCCTCCATTCACCAAATTTTCCACTAATTGTTTTTGTTTAGTATTAGGTAGACGTTGATATTCTGCACCAAAATGTAGAGATACTGTGACAATATCTGCTCCTTTTTCTCTTGCCCTAGTAATATCTTGAATGATTTTTTGTTCGTCAATTAAATTTACCAAATAATCTTTTCCTTGAGGAACTGGAATGCCATTAGTGCCGTAAGTGTAAGCCAAAAAAGCCATCAAAATTTCATTTTTTTCCACTATTAAAATCTGTTGATATTCTGCTAAAGATGCTGCTGTACCTACTGGATAAATGTCGCGACCGCGTAAATTTTCTAGAGTTTTCAACAGACCTTTTTCTCGTCTATCTAATGAATGATTATTAGCAGTAGTTAAAATATTAAAACCTGCCCATTTAACAGCATCAGCTAATGTTGCCGGAGCATTAAATAAAGGATATCCTGTATATCCAGATTCAGGTCCTGCTAATGTTGTTTCTAGATTACCAATTACCCAATCACCAGCAGACAAAATATCTTTGACTTCTGTGAAAAAACCTTGATAAGAATAAGTTTTAGTTTGAGAATTATAGCCAGATTTGATTTGCATACCGTGCATCATAATATCTCCAACCGCCATTAATTTTGCCTCGGTAATATAGGGAGTTTGTTGAGGTGGTTGAGGTGATTCTACAGGTAAAGTTTCTGGTAGTTTTTCTGTTTTAGCTTCGAGGGATATATTACAACTAGAAATAAATAGTATTCCACTCAGAAAAATAAACCTAATTAACTTCTTATGCTCAAAATTCCTGAATTTATCGATCCAAATAATCATTTTTAATTTACTCAAGTTATTGGAATTGTATGTAAACATTCAGCAGTCAGCAGTCAGCTATCAGCTATTAACTGATTATCTTAGAAGTCGTCGCGGGGTAGCACCGCTTTGTCAAAGGGACATTTTCTGCAAAATATTTTTATTGCACTTATTATTCGTAACATTCTTTTTTCAAATTGGTATCACTAACTCCGAAGCTGCTTTCAACAATTAATAATTAATAATTACCGAATAATTAATAATTAATAATTAAATAATTCGCGCCTTGAAGCCTCCTCTTTTAAGAGAAAAAAAAGAAATAATATTTCCTTATATTCAATCCTCTCAGTTTTAACCAAAGGTAATTATCAATTATCCATTATCCATTAATGAACTATCCTTAAGTAAATAACTTTTTTTGATAACTATTAACCAGTTATTGTTAGTTATTCTTATTTTTACCGAATAATTAATAATTAATAATTAAATAATTCGCGCCTTGAAGCCTCCCCTTTTAAGGGGAAAAAAGCGGTCGTTAGCGTAGCTTCCCGAAGGGTGGGATGGATGGGTTTCCTAACCATATCCAATCGACTAAGAGAAGAAATAATATTTCCTTATATTCAATTCCGTAACGGTTTTAACCAGAGTTAATTATCAATTATCCATTATCAATTATCAATTAATGAATTCTCCCCCACTCCCCTACTCCCTACTCCCTACAAAATAAAACCCATAGACTCTAATCCTTGCCTAATTCTTTTTGCTTCTGTAGGATTATATTTTTCATGTAAACTAATAGCCTTCCCAAATGCCTCTAAACTTTCTTGCACTTGACCAACTTTCAACAATACAACTCCCAAATTTTGATAAGCTTCTGCATAATTACTATCAAGCTGAATTGCCTTTTGATAAGAAGCGATCGCCTCGGTAAACCAACCCATTTCTTTCAATACCATTCCTCGGTTATAGTGAGCAACTGCAAAATTAGGGTCTATCTGTAAAGCAATTTCATAGTTAATTTTTGCATCCTGTAAATTTCCTTCTTCTTTCAACAAACTACCCAAATTATTGTATGCTCCCAACTTTAATTTAGGCATAACATTTAATTCTGTTGCTATTTTATAATGACTCTTTGCCTTTTCTCTATCTTGTTGTTGTCGATAGGCAATAGCTAAGTGATAATGCAGCTCATACAAAATTGTTTTATCTATCTGGGGGTCTTGTAAACCTCGAAATAGTAATTCCATTCCTTTCTGTTTTTCCCCAATTTCTATATACAAAGCACCTAATTTACTACAAACATAAACATCATTAGGATGATTATTAAAATAACTTTCCATCGCTGCTTTTGCTCTTTGCAGTTTATTTTTAGAAGTAATTTCTCCCTTTTGATAACCCTCATGTAAAACTGCTATATCTGGCAACGAAGCTATTTCCCAGTGAGATTCCTTCGCCAAAATCTCAGTAATACTATCATCAACGATGGCGTGATAAGGCCGAGAAAATTTTATTTCAGGATGATTTCTAAACAGACGAGAAACCAAAGAATATGGAGATTGTTGCGCCCCTATTTCCTCTCTAATTAAATTAATTAAAATGTAGTGATCGCTCTTAATTGCTTCCTGAATATGTGGAGCTATTTTTGGTGAGAGATATTCATCAGCATCTAATACTAAAACCCAATCACCAGTAACATATTTCAAAGATTCATTTCTTGCTGCTGCAAAATCATTACACCATTCAAAATAATGTACTTTTGCACCAAATTCTTGAGCTATTTCTGGCGTTCTGTCAGTTGACCCCGTATCCAAAACAACCATTTCATCAACCGTATCTTTCACACTTGCCAAACATCGAGGCAAGTTTTTTTCCTCATTTTTAACAATAATGCAAAAACTCAAATTCATATTTTAGCAATTAGCATTCAGCTATCAGCGATTAGCATTAAAATTATATCATTTCCGTTGGTATAAGTAGGGCTTGCGGATTAAATATCAAAGTATTGACTGATATTGGTTTGCTGCCTTTTTTTGCCTTTAAAAAGTGCAAGTTTTTCGGTCGCTCAAGCTCAAAAAGCTAGTATTTTGGGGCAATTATGGCAGAAAAATCACTCTTACAATTTTTCCGACTACCTCCTCTACAATTCCCATTTCTCCTGTCTCCTGTCTCCTGTCTCCTGTCTCCTACCCCTACTAAAAGACTTTTGAGCGCAAACCCTAAGTAATAGATAGGGAAAAAAACACCAATGAGAAACAGAATAAAAAAGCTACTTCTTCCCATTCCTTTTTATCTACTAGCAGATTCTAAAAGTCTCAAGTTTAGTCACAACAATAATTTAACTTCTGACTTCTGAATTATAACTTCAACTATAGCTTTTTCCTTTAATTTATAAAACTTACTAAAAAACCCCATTCTTACTCTACTTCTGAATGAGGTATGTTCAAAATATTTCTATTTCTAAGATAGCGATCGCTAATAAGTGGTCGTGCAAAATTAATTACACATCTATAACAAGCTAAATTATTTCCCTTCTCAAGAGCGCAAAGAATTAGAATAGGTAAATAATTTTGCTTAGGTACTTAATAAAATCTAATACTAATTATCTGGATGGTAGAATCACAGAATCGATAACATGAATTACACCATTAGTTGCAGGTACATCTGGAATAATTACATTAGCGTCATCCACCTTTACACCTGCATAGGAAACTTGAACATAGATATCATCACCTTCAACAGTTTTTACCTTTCCAGATTCTAAGTCGCCAGAAGTTACCTTACCAGGAACTACATGATAAGTCAGAATTTTGATTAGTATGTCTTTGTTTTCTGGACGTAATAAATCTTCTACTGCTCCTGGTGGTAAAGCTGCAAATGCTTCATCAGTAGGTGCAAATACTGTAAATGGACCTTCTCCTTGAAGCACTTCTACTAAACCAGCAGCTTTTAGTGCCGCAGCTAAAGTATTGAATTGACCTGCTTCTACTGCAGTTGATACAATATCTTGAGCATAAGCAATTAGTATAGGTTGATTAACTACTTGCTGATTAGCTACTGCGGGTAGACTATAAAAGGCACTAGCAAAGATTAGCGCTAAAGTAGCACAGATTAATCCTAAGATATTGATGGACTTTTTGAAGAGAGTGAGAATATTTTGGGTATTCATGTTTTCCCAATTTCATTAACTACGTTATTAAAAATAGTACAAAACAGGAACTTATCTGAAAAATATTTCAAATATAGAACTTTAACTTCTGACTTCTGAGTTCATCAAAAAACCCATTCATAAGCATAGTTAAGAATGGGGTAGATTTAGATATTTGCGATGCACGATATAACGCTAATTAATTATTCAGGTACAATTACAGTGTCAATTACATGAATTACACCATTACTTGCAGGTACATCTGCCTTAACTACATTAGCTTTTCCAACCTTTACACCTGAATTAGAAACATCAATGTTTACTTTACTACCTTCGACAGTCTTAACCATTCCAGATTCTAGATCGCCAGACATTACCTTGCCAGGAACTACATGATAAGTCAGAATTTTTACCAATTTATCTTTGTTTTCTGGTAACAATAACTTTTCTACTGTTCCTGCTGGTAAAGCTGCAAATGCTTTGTCAGTAGGAGCAAATACCGTAAAAGGGCCTTCTCCTTGAAGCACTTCTACCAAACCAGCAGCTTTTAGTGCCGCAGCTAAAGTATTGAATTGACCTGCTTCTGCTGCAGTTGCGACAATATCCTTAGAGTTAGAGTCAGCAATTTGTAAAGGTTGGTTAACTAATGACTGAGTGGAAGATTTTTGAGAGAAGTTAGCTACTGCGGGTAGACCGAAGAATGCGGTAGTACCAACTAATCCTAAAATAGCGATCGCTCTTTCCACTATATTGAAACTATTTTGATTATTCATACCGATCTACTTTTCCTGTTTGTTAAAAAGTGTAAACTTAGTTCTATTTATCTTAACAAAATTTTAAGAAGTGTCAAGATAATTTACATAATTATACTTAAGTTTTACTTTTCAGTTTTTAATTACTTCCGAGAGAATCCGGAGATAGTTGATCGAATCCATAGCTCAAAACTTCTATTATCGAGCCTTCTTGAGGAACATCAGCTCTAGTAATCGAAATTGTATCCTGATTTACAACTCTTACTGGAGTTCCTTCCATCACACTGAGAAATTCCTCGATAGGAACAATATCACAAGTAGCTTCATCAGCAGCTTCAGTTTTGTAATGAGTGGGAATCACAATTCTGGGTTTTAGCACTTCCAATGTCTGTTTTGCCTCCAAAGGGGTATATGCTTTTGGCCCTCCCCCTACAGGAATGAGTAGCAAATCTGGACGACCAATTAAAATACGTTCTTCTATGCCAATGGGACTTGCTAGTCCCCCTAAATGCAAAATCTTGATTCCTGCTTGCTGCCATAACCAAGCCACATTAGTCCCGAATCGACGTCCACCTTCTCTATCTTTAGTAGTGCGAATTCCTTGAATTTGTCTATTATCAACCTGATAAACTCCAGGTTCATATAACAACATTGGTTGGGGATTACTTGTAAAGTTTTCTACTACTCCCTCATCTAATAATCTACTACTAATTAAAATTAAATCTGTATCTACTGTAGGGTTGCGATATCCTGCTGTACAACCTATTGGGCGAAAAGGATTTACTAATACTTTAGTAGCTGTATCTTCAAATAAAAAGCAAGTATGTCCTAACCATTTAATTGTTAAAGATTCTCCTGTAGCAGCTTGAGAATAGTTAAGTTTAGATGCTAAACCAGTTCCCATTAAGGCTAATAAACTTGCTTGTGTATAACGTATAAATTTTCGTCTTTTCATCTTAATTTGTTTGACTATAAGTTTGACGCTATAACAATATGAAATAATTTGTAAAAAAAAATTGTAGGAGTTTGGTTTCCAAATCCCATCCTTAGTTTTGGTTTGGTTTCCAAATCCCCTACGATAAGATATTACAACATAAGCGCGGGTTGCTATATTTTCTCTTTCTAATGCTATAGAACCCTTATGATATCTATAACTTTGTTACTTTTAGGGTCTAGTTACCGACTTATTCGCCGACGATTTTTTAGCCCTTCTACTTTAGATAATCGAGCTTTCCAAAACTGTTAGTCCAAATAGCTGAATACCCAAATAAAAAAAATATTAATTTGGAGGAATAGTTTTTCGAGCTTCTTTTATCTCAAAACAAAAAATTGCCGAGGTAAACTATCTCGGCATTTATCTTTACGGTTCTTGTTCGTTAATGTACGGTTTTTTCTACCAGCCTGAGAAGAGTTACTGTGATAAAAAGCTAAACTAATAGTGAAGATAAATAGAATGCCTATTAACTCAAAAAGTTGAGTATATCAATACTATACTCATAAAAACTTATTCTTGCAGAATACTTGACTTTTTTTCTAAATAGATATAATATATAGTATTAGTGCTATTTTTTTTATGGCACGTAATTTAAGGCACTCTAAAGAGTTTAGCGACTGAGCGAGTGCCTGGGTACTATTATATGAGAGCTTAAAAAGCTCATGTTTTTTCTCTGAAGACAGCATTTATGGCAAATACTATGAGAGGTATTTTAGGAAATGTGCCTAAATATGAAATGGTAAGTACAAGCAACTATAGTATTAGTAAAGCAAAACTAACCAATACATATATCCGATATACATAAGTGAGATTTTGATGTCTACCTTACTTATTAAATCCTAGTTTATCTACTTTTCTAGTATTTGTCAAGCTCTTCAGGAAAAAATGCAAGTGCAATAAAACTTCACACTCATAATAGAGGTAGATAAAATGCCAAATCAAAAAACAAAAATTTCTTCCATTGCCCTAGATATGTTTCAGCTAGCAGCAGCACTCCTAACGTTATCTGCAAACCCTCAGTTTTTAGTCTTTCTGGTTGGGTTGATGGCTGTACTTTGCATAGCCTACAAGTATAAGATTTTTAAGTAGATAAAGGGTTTATATAGGGTACGTTGGTATCCTGTATTACTCAGTGCAATCGGTAGGCTTCTGAAAGTAGGCAGTATTATTGTTGCCTATTTATTTTATTACTCAAACAATGATAATTGTTTAGGTTGTTTTTGATACCAATCAGCACGCTTACTATATTTATCATGTAACATATTTTCCTGGTTTTACTTCTCGAAATAAATTCAATCTCCTACTGGAGATAACTAATAACTGATAACTGAAATGACCCTCATGGCGCAGCTATTCCGGGAACTTCTCGACAGGAACCGGGAATAAAATGGAATATTGCTGCTGGGAAATTGTATGAGCAATATCCTGATTTTATGAAAGTCTATGAGGCTGGTGGGTTGTTGTGGGGAATATCAACAAAGTATGGTTTATTATAGTAATTAAGTATTAAATTGGGATAATTCTGACTTTTAACAGGGTAAGTTAAAAAAAATGCACTTCATTTGGTGCATCTATATCGGAGATACTTAAAAAGATCTTCTCCAATTCATTTTAGATAGTTATATCTATAAATCTATCAAATATAAATATATTTACCTTTTTTTCTTCTTCACTTCTTCCTTCTTCCTTCTTCCTTCTTACTTCTTCCAACAGTTAAAAAACCCTATTAAAAATTCTATAACTTTTCCAAAAAATTTCTAATTAACAACTTTCCAGAATTAGTTAAAATACTTTCCGGATGAAATTGTACCCCCTGAATATGAGGATAATTTCTATGTCTAACACCCATAATAGTTCCATTCTCAACCCATCCCGTAATTTCCAATACTTCAGGAAAACTTTCCTTATCTATAACTAAACTATGATATCTCGTAGCAATTATAGGATTATCTAACCCTTCAAAAATACCTACTCCGTGATGATAAATTTCAGAAGTTTTACCGTGCATTAATTCTGGAGCAGCAACAATTTTTCCTCCAAATACTTGACCAATACTTTGATGACCGAGACACACCCCCAATATAGGTAAACTTACTCCTAATTCTTTAATTAATGCTTGAGAAATTCCGGCATCTTCAGGGCGACCAGGACCTGGAGAAATAACCACTCCATCAGGTTTCAAGTCATTAATTTCTGCCAAAGAAATTTTATCATTACGGTAAACTTTAACATTAGCTGCAACTGCTAATTCTGCACCCAATTCACCTAAATATTGT
Source organism: Okeania sp. SIO2F5 (assembly GCF_010692685.1). Lineage (NCBI taxonomy): Bacteria > Bacillati > Cyanobacteriota > Cyanophyceae > Oscillatoriales > Microcoleaceae > Okeania > Okeania sp. SIO2F5. The sequence continues at coordinate 47,472 of NZ_JAAHGU010000014.1, forward strand.
ACTAAATTGTAGGTGAAACTATCGTAATTATCTATAACTATAATCAAAGCGTTCTACTCCTTAATTTCCTAGATATATTTAATCTCTCAATCGATGAGTGATCGCTAATTTTTCTGATTAGTTATTTTGAGAAATAATTTCTCAAGACTAAGATTCATAAAACTGAAAGTTTTACTACTGAGCTAAAGAGAAAAATAGCAACTAAAGCACGAACAACACTCTAATTTTATTAAAGTTCTAGCTTCATTGCACTGATGCAAGAAGTATTTTTTTTACCAAACAACTTTCAAAATACTTTGATTATAGCTAGACCTCTACTCCAGTAAAAATTATTTTTACTGTAAAAAGCCAGATGCTTTGATAATGGCAAAAACTTATATAGTAATTTTATTTGAGTTAGGTAAAAAAACTGGTCGCTTTTAGGCAACAGGCAAAAGACAACAGGTAACATAGAAGAAGGTTTGCCGGACTTTTTACTGTTAGTAAATAACCAACTCTTGTTTGAAATTTCATTAAATATCAACTTAAAATCTCAAATCTTGCACCCCATTTAATCAATCAAAGCGATAATCCCTAGTGCAGGATGGCGGAAATAACTGACCAGTTACAAAATCCTAAAACAATTACAAATTAAAAATGATTGACTTTTAACTTCCGCGTAGCGGCACTAACTACTAAAAGTATCAATAACTAGACTTAATAATTGAGGTAAAATCAGATAACTTGCGATAAGTAATGCGACAATAGCTGAAATTAAAACAGCACCTGCAGCACAATCTTTAGCAATCTTGGCTAACTCGTGGTAACTTTTTTTAACTGTTAAATCTACCACAGATTCAATAGCAGTATTCAGTAATTCCATAGCCATAACCAATCCAATAGTTAACACAATAACTGCTGTTTCTATTGGTTTTAACTCTAATAAAATACTCAAACTAACAGCAACAATACCGATGAAAGTATGAATCCGAAAATTACGCTGAGTCTGGAAAGCATAAGACAATCCTGCCCAAGCATATTTGAAGCTAATTAAAAGACTATTTGCTACTTGCCAAGATAATTCTCTATTAGGTTTAACTGTACTTTTAGAACCCTTTATTTTCGGAGCAGAAGAATTTTTCGATTTGTGTATAAAAGTGGCTTCATTGTAAGATATTGATGACTCATTCAGTTTCATAATTTATCTACCTCAGTTCAATTTAATAAATAAGGCCCAGATAATCAAAGACTTACTCGATTAATAGTCTATCTAAAAAGTTCAAAATTTACCCTTAGTCTTGTCAATTTTCTAAAGTGATTTGTTTCTCAATAGTAATTCCAACGGCATGAAGCAAAAATAATTGCTGTTTGAGCATTTGTTGCCAACTCTTTTCGTCAAGATGATCCCATCCAAGTAGGTGTAGAAAACCATGGGCGGCTAGCCAAACTAATTCAGTTGTTAATGAATGTTCCAGTTGTCTAGCTTGCCGAATGGCCGTCTCAACGGAAATTACTATATCACCCAGATATAGTTGTAAATCAGAATCTAGTACTTTTGGCTGAGGAACATTTACTTCCAGAGCAGCAAAAGCTAAAACATCTGTTGGTTGATTCCGGTCGCGATACTGATGATTAAGGATTTGGATTTCGCCATCCCCGGTCAGACGTAGAGTAAGTTCGTAGTTTTCAGCAAGTGGAATATTTGGTTGTAGAATTTCTAGCCATTTTTGAAACCAATATGCCCAATTTTCAGAAGATATGGGATAAAATTTTTCCTTATCAGAATAATTGGGTCTAAAACCCTGCTTTGATTGGCTAAATGTTTTTGGAGACTTGCTCAAATCCCCCTGACAAAAACAACTTCTGACTTCTGACTTCTGACTTCTGACTTCGTCAACATTCTGGACTTTTAATTTTTCTACTTCTGACACAGAGGATGACCAGAAATAATCCTGAACACTTACTTCCAGATACAACCTTAAATTCTCCTTTCCGCTCAAAAATGTGATTTTAATTATCGCGTTAGATAGGCAAGGCCAACCAATATACCTACAAGTCCAATGGTTGTCAGGGCAAAATGTTTGAGTGATTTACTTCCCTTCCTCACCATATTTCTCATGGCCAGTTTGACATAACTGGGTTTTGGTTCAGTTGTGGAAGCATTTGTTTCTATCTGTGTCTGTGTTTGTCTGGAGTCTTGAGTTGATGAAGATAAATTACTCATAAAAATCAATATATTTACAGTTTTCTAGTGGTTGTTATTTGTCTCGAGCTGAGTTTTAAATTGATGATAAAGTCGATACTACTATAACAATAATATTAACTCTTGTGTCTATACATCGACTCTTGATTATTTTTTCATCAAATTTTTTGCCTTATAGCTTAAATATAAATATATTGATGAAAAAGTTACTCTTGATCATAATTGACAAATTGATCGAGGAAAAATTTAGATATTTTTCAGGAACAGTGAATAAAGGACATATATATGAAATAGTTCTGCTGTGAATAATACAGCAGATTCGGTCGTATATGAGATACAAATATTAACGTTAAGATGTTCGTAGTGCGGGCATCTTGCCCACGAAGGATGTACCTCACGCCTGATGAAATCTGCTGTAATTATTAATTATTGGGTTACTAGTAGTTTAGAAGTTTCTTGTATCGAGTCAAAAATATTCGATCTTTGGCTTAATTTTGGGCGTTGCTGAGTAGTAATGATTTTTAGATTAAGTAAGTAGGTAGGTGAGAAAATTTCCAACTACGTCATTGCGACTGGAACGGAGTGGAAGGAAGCAATCTCAAAAGTTTCGACGGCATAAACATTTCGTTACATAGTGACGTTTATTCGCGCCTACCTACTTATCAACGCAAAACATAAGTTTTTCAATTTTACCTTCAGCTACTTACCATTACATTTCAGCAACGCCTAATTTTGAATAATAATTATTAGACATCTCCTCCATGCATAGGGAGTAGGGAGTAGGGACGTTGCATGCAACGTCCGTAAAGAGTAGGGAGAAAGAATTGATAATTTATGTGCAATAATTGATTTGATTTTTTATTGTTGGAAATGTCTATTAATTATTGGATTATATCATGTCCGGATAAGAGCCTGACCAAAAAAACTTTCCCCTGCTTATAGCTTAAAACTCCCTCTTCTTCCCTCCTGTATGTCGCCCTACCGACAGCTCCCCTACCTGACTCCTTCCTGATTATTTATAACTATTCAACCGGACATAATATTACTGGTAGTTTAGAAGTTCCTTGTATCGAGTCAAAAATATCTAATCGTTGGTTTAATTGAGAAATTAATCTATATTGAGAGGAAAAAATTAGGCGATTTTCATTCGACTTTATCGCATTTGCTAATTATTTAATCGCTGTCCCTCTATAGGTTGAAGATCGAAAAAAGTTTCAAAAATTTTCTCTCCTGTCTGATTAATTCTCGTTTGTAAATTATCCAGAAATTCGTGTAAACCAGTTTGAATTATTTCCTATATTGTTAAATAGTCTAACTCAGAACATAAACGACCCAATACTTTTTCTACTGGATGTTTTTTCATACCTTGAGTTACTCCAATAATTTGATAGAGCGATCGCTCTGTTGAACTTAAACAATATTGAATTGAGCGGGGAAACTCTCGGTCTAATATTAAAAATTCTACTATTCCATTAGGGGTAATTCTATGTTGTTGATGTTTGCGATAAATTTCATAAGCACTTGCTGACTTTAATAATGTCATCCATTGTACTTCGTCTAGTGGAGTTCCAATATCTTTAATTGAAGGTAAAAGAATATAGTATTTAACATCAAGAATACGGCTAGTCTTATCAGACCATTCTAAAAATCTGCCCATTCTACCAAAATGCCATGCTTCATTGTGACTCATAGTAGCATCCATGATACCTGAAAATAAATGTCCACCCATTTTTACCTTCTCAAAAAATTCTGGTAATTCAGAAGTTTTTAAACCACTATTAGCAACATCTTTTACCATTAAATAAAATTAGTTAACTTGCTCCCACATTTCTGAGGAAATAATTTCCCGAATGGAACGAGAATTTTCTCTAGCTAGACGCAGACATGAAATAATAGAGTTAGGGTCGTCACAGTCAAAAGTAAGAAATTGAATTACATTTGCTTCTGTTGCTTCGCCATAGCATTGTTGAAATAAAGGTAAATCTCCAGTAGTAATAACTATAGGTTGCCACTGTTGAATTAAACCAGGAGAATCTAATAGTAGATTGAGATTTACATCAACAAATCCGGCAACATTTTCTGCCCTTTCAACATAACGATTTAGCCAGTAAATTGAAAAGGAAAAATACGTTCTGTACCTTGACTATCACCATAGACATTAAAAGTTGCTCCAAGTTTTACCATTGCGACTTGTGCAGCTTTTTGTCGCATCAATAGTTCACCTACAGAAAGAGAATTAATTCTTTCTATCAATAATTGAGCTTCTGGACGAGGTTGATTTTTACTGATGAAAAGTTCATCGTAGAATTCCCCCAGTGTATAAGAATCAAATTGCACTATTTTTATTTATAATTTATCAACTACTTGATGATAATGAAACTTTTATTATACAAGTAAGTTTAAAGTTTACATAATTAAGTAACAATTATTATTAAGAAAATTGTTATAATATATACAATTAAGTAATGATCGACTAAAAGTTATGGCTGACAAATGCAATCTTAGTAATGGCCAGCAAGTTTATATTGAAAATCAGGTAATGCAAACTGTGGTTACTCTTTCCAGTGGTAGTCCTGGTCAACAACAACAGGCAAGTACAGGGTTTCAAACAAGTAAATGGACTGTAGTACCCACTTTGTTTAAAACTGCTACTGGAGTAATTTTGCGGATAGAGTCGGAACAGGGACAATCTTTTGTTCAGTTGCAGGCAGGTGGAATAAGTACTATCAGTGGGACGCCTACTTTGAGTGATGCCGAAGTTTTATCGCTTCAACAAGTAGAGGCAACACCTAGCAAAAGTATGCCACCGATGGAACCAATGAAACCAATGGAACCGATGAAAATGGGCAATATGGAAATGAAGATGAACCCAATGCAGATGCGGATGGGTAATATGTCGATGGAAATGGGGTCAAGTTCCTCTGCAAGTTCTGGGAAGCGTTTTTGTTCTCAATGTGGTGCCCCTGTACAAACAAGCGATCGCTTTTGCTCTAGTTGTGGTTATCAGTTGTAATTGTAGTCTTGAAATATTAATTTTATTTAGGTGTGTAGTTGCCTTAAACGCGCCTACAAATAAAGACTTTTTTTATAACTAATTATCTGAATATAATATAGGTAATATAATATTCAGTAGGATCTATCTTTGCTGTAAAGAATAGACAATTTTGATAATAATTGTTTTGGTCAAAACTTATTTATCTAATTGAGCAATAAAATCAATCATTATTATTGCTTTTTTTCTTACTTATTCCTTTTATAAAGCACTTGTAATATTCTTTTTTCATCAAATTATATATAGTTAAAAATAATCAGGAAAATGCACAATGAAAATTGATATTGATATAATGACTCGCTATTTACATAGAATGCGAAATCAACCAGGGTGGGCTTCTCTAAACGAAGTTGCGACATCTATGAATATGGATAGAGCTACATCTAGACGCTATACGAAAACAGCAGAAGAATGGGAATTAATTGAGCGTCAACATTTAGAAAATCAGCCTACTCAAATTCAAGCAACTAAGAAATTAATAGAATTAGAGTCTGGAGAAGTCCGAAAAATTGTACAGGCAAATTGTCAAGGTTTTTAGTTTTATAGCAGAGGGAATAAGTAAGAAGGAATAAGTAAGAAGAAAGAGGGGAGTGTGGGAATAAACTCGGCAAACTATAAATAAATTGGTTAATGATATTGTAGAAAAAACTGGAGAGTTTGAATGTCTAACTCCTGAAGCTTTTATTAATAAATATATTGAATATCATGTTCTGTAGAACATTTATAATCAGGCTCGTAGTTGGATTTTAGTCCTAATACAAATATTGTCAGGGCTAGAGCAATACTACAAACCATATAATTTATTATTAAGTAATGATCCGATGAAGCTTTTATTAATAAATATATTGAATATCATGTTCTGTAGAACAGTTATAATCAGGTTCGTAGTTGGACTTTAGTCCTAATAAAAATATTGTCAGGACTAGAGCAATACTACAAACAAAAACTTGATAATATTAGTTACTTCCATACAATTTTTCTTTACCACCTAACCAATATAGCCAAATTACAACTACTGCCCAATGAATAATTACCATAACCCACAAACAACCAGTTAATTGATAACCTACTGTACATCCTAAACCTAAAATTCCTGTCAATGTCAAAAAAATTGGTGTCATAAAAGTTGGGTTTCCTTGGGGATGGAAAGTTAGAGCATTTATTGGATGATAAATAATGAATAAAAATAAACTTAACGCTGCCCACAAACACCACACAATAATTGAAACTTTCTCGGTGGGATGAGGCAATAAGAAAACTCGAAATATCAGCTCTTCTATTAAAGATGGCATAAAAAATATCGCTACTAACCCCTGAAATAATTCTTTGAGATTCCGAAAGCTTTGAGTAACTCGTAAAAATTTAGAATTAAAACCTAATGGTAAAGCGATCGCTCCATAGACTAACAATGTCACCCCTACCACTAACCAATCTTGAATATTCATGGGGCGAGAAGCAAATATTAGACGCTCAATTAAGGTGGAAATCATAGGAAACTGCCCTAAAGTTTATCGAAACACTCCTGTCATATTAATAGAATCATAATGTTAATTCACTGATTACTAAAATAGATAACTCATTGACTCGTTTTAACTGTAAATCATTGGTTAAAAAAGCCTCACATTTTGATTGAATAGCAACAGCAATTTGTAAAGAATCAGTTAATGATAAATTATACTTTGCTCTTATTTGCGCCGCCAACTTGCCGATGTCTTCATCAATGAGTATAAAGTTAATATTTTATCCATAAACAATTAAATCAATAAAATCCTGAGCAAGTGCTATTAACCCTAACTTGTAAGGATGTACTAAACACTCAGACAAAGTAATTGTAGAAGTAACTCCCAAAAGTAAACCTTCATCTATTCCATCAAAAATAGCTTCAGTTAGTTGATAATAATTGGGATGATTTTCTACATAGTAAATAATTGGCGCAGTATCTAAAAATAGTTGCCTAACTCCTTGAATAGCATTATTAACTTTCATAATTATTGCGGATAATTTGTTCGCGGTTTTCTGTGGCTTCTTGACGAGTTCGAGAAACCCATTCTTGAGCATCTTCTCCTACCAAAGGATAAGTTGCTTTTCCTTGAATATCACGCCATTTACGCCGAGGTTTAGGGGTTGAATTATCATTTCTTTGAAGATGACTTGATAAATAACGCATTAATTGAAGTTTTTTTTCAATGTTTAATTCTTCTGATTTACTGATTAACTCATTTAATAATTCTTGAGACATAATGAATGATACCTCCTTTCAATTTTTATAGCAGTTTTCAGGTCAATGAACTACATAAAAAAGATGACAAACCCCGCCAAGGATTGAAATCCTTGGCTCATAGCTCAAGTCATCTAAAGATGACTAAATTATCTATTATCTATACTGTCTTTTTGTGTGGAAGTCATAGAATTTGTAGGTTGGGTTGAGGTAAGGAAACCCAACTCCAAGGATTTTGTGGGTTGGGTTTTACTTCGTTCTACAAGGGCCTACTTTAAGGCGAGTATAAATACTATGACTAATCCTAACAGAAAGCATAACTACCAAAATAATCAACGAGGTTTTTTCAACTTAGACGAAGAATGCCAAGCTTGGTAAAATTCTGGGTAGGGCAGAGTTTGGGCACATTTCCAGATTATTTCGTAGCATTTATGGAAGCGATCGCTATTATCTATGTAGCCTTTTAAGGATGTGACGACTGATGTGATGACTTCTGCCATCTGCTTTTCTACTAAAATTTTCTCTAAACTTTCTGCTACTTCCCTTTCCCTAGGAGTCCAATAATCAGAGTTAGACCCCAACAAGTGCAGCAAACCATTAATCGCTTTCTCATTGCCCTTACCAATTTCTCCTAAGCTTTCTGCTGCTAGCTTGAGAAGATCATAATTAGAAGTAGACCTCAAAAATTGCACCAGAGCATAAATCGCTTTCTCATTGCCTGGGTCAATTCTCCCTAAGCTTTGTGCTACTCGCCACTGAATCTCACTATCATCAGAAGTAGACCCCAACAAATTCGCTAAAGCATCAATCGCTTTCTTATTTCCCGTGCCAATTTCCCCTAAGCTTTCTACTATTAGCCACTGAATATTATAATCAGAAGTAGACTCCAACAATTGCACCAAAGCATTAATGGCATTTTCATTGCCCGGGTCAATTTGCCCTAAGCTTTGTGCTGCCGATACACAAGTATAATTATCAGAAGTAGACTCCAAAAAATGCACCAAAGCATCAATTGCTTTCTTATTGCCTGGGTCAATTTGCCCTAAGCTTTCTGCTGCTTTCCTACAAGTATAATCATCAGAAGTAAACTCCAACAATTGCACCAAACCATCAATGGCTTTCTTATTACCCGTACCAATTTCCCCTAAGTTTTCTGCTACTCGCCACTGAACCTTATTACCATCAGAAGTAGAGCCCAACAACTGCACCAAAGCATTAATCACATTCTCATTGCCCATGCCAATTTTTCTTAAACTTCGTGCTGCTAGCCAGTGAGTATCATTACAGGAAGTAGACCCCAACAAATGTACCAAAGTATTAATTGCATTCTCATTACCTGGGTTAATTTTCCCTAAGCTTTCTGCTGCGAACCTAGGAATGTTGATATCAGTAGACTCCAACAAATGTACCAAAGCATTAATTGCATTGTCATTGCCCGGGTCAATTTTCCCTAAACTTTCTGCTGCTTGCATGCAAATCCAACTATCAGAAGTAGACCCCAACAATTGTATCAAAGCATCAATTGCCTTCTTATTGCCCATGCAAATTTTCTCTATGCTCAATAACACTGCTTGGCAGCGAATCCGATCATCAGAAGTAGATTCCAACAAATGTACGAAAGTATCAATCACCTTCTTATTGCCAGGGTTAATTTTCCACAAGCTTTCTGCTACTTCCCTGCGACTGTGAACATCAGAAGTACACCCCAACAATTGCACCAAAGCATTAATTGCTTTCTCATTACCCCTACCAATTTTCTCTAAGCTTTCTACTACTTTGTAGCGAATCCAACCATCACAAGTAGATCCCAACAATTGCACCAAAGCATTAATAGTATTTTTCCTTGGAGTCTCTGTTAAAACAGCTTTAGCTTCTATTGCTATTTTATTGTAACCAAAACCCCAATCAACCACTTTCTTGGGAGTCTCTGGTAAAATACCTTCTATTGCTACTTCATTGAAACGAAAACACCAATCAACTACTTTCTTCACTATTTTATCAGCTTGGGTGCATTTGCTAAATTCAGTAATTCCAGCAGCAGCCAGAAAATAAGCCTCATATCCATAAAAACCCCTATCTACTCCTGGAATTAAAAAAGTTCCACATCCATCCCTAAATTTAGTTAGAGCTTGAATAAACCCCTCTTTCTCTTCCTCTTCCACATCCTCTCGCCCCAACCACAACAAAATCACCTGCTCCCACTGGGGCTCAAAAATTCGATAACGTCTCCCCTTTACAGGTTTATTCTTGTGTTTGCGAGGCAAGAAAAAATCCCAATCAGCGATCGCCACAGCAGCAAAATATTCCTCAAACGAGGCATGAAAAAAAGCATACACTTTTTTCGTGGGTGACTCTGCTGCCACCCCGACATTATTCAGCCATCCAATTTGCAACGCCAGATAAAACAGAGAATTTTCATCATCAGTATCCCCCAACCTCTCAACAATAAAATCCTGACGCAACCGAAAACGACCCCCACTAGAATCAATATCATCTTTCGCCAACCTACCCAACGCCAGATTTAACTCCCGTTGCTTACTTTTCTTAATTGGAAAAATAATAGACTTCCACCGATAAAACTGCTCCACAAACTGACTATACAATTCCGCCTTCGTCTCCGGCAAACTTCCTTCATATAACTGCCAACTCCGACACAACAGCGCCAACCGCAGAGGATTTTGCACCAAATCTCGTACCCGCGCTTTTTCCTCTTTCCCCAACTCCTCTTTTAAACGGGAAGAGGGGGAAGTGTGGGAGGTGTGGGAGGTGTGGGGAGTGTGGGAGGGATTAAACCAATTATCAATAAACTGATGCACCTGCTGAGGATAATCAAAATCCAACAACCGAAAAGTCTCAAAATCAGACAAAGCATTAACATCCGCTTGCCAAACATTCAGACGACAAGTCAACACCACCCGCGCTTTACCCACCCACCCCGAAAGTTGACGAGAAATATTTTGCAAAGTCTGACTGCCAGAAGTAGCAATCTCATCCACCCCATCCAACAACAACCAGACTCGCCCTGCTTTAAATTGTTCGGTAAAATTCTCCTGCACCTTCTGGCGCTCATTTGGAGAAAAAGGCAACCAAGAATTGAGCAAATAATTCTCAAGACTCCTCAAATTCCCGTCTAGAGTCAAATCTGCCAAAGAAACCCACACAGGCAAACCAAATTTCTGCTCTAATATCCAACTCGCAATAGTTTGTAGCAGAGTAGTTTTTCCCGCCCCCGGTTCTCCAATTAAAGAAATTCTCTTGCCTTGACTTTTACCTTGTTTTTGCTGTAAAATCTCTTTTAAGAAAGTATTGTGGGTAAATCTTTGCTTTTCCTCATATTCGGGTTCATAAAGTTTCGTTCCCTGTTCGGGAGATAACCCATCTTGTTCTCGTTTCTCTGATTTTTTCCGTTCCACCAGTGCCAATGGGACATAAATTTGTTCCCGTCGTTTTTTGGCCTCCTCATCATCGTGAAATAGGGAATTACTGGTTAGTTGATTATTCAGCCTTTCCCGACAAATATCTTGCCATTCCTTGAGAGTAAATTCTTTTCCCTGTTCGGGCGAAGTCAGTCAAATGGTAGTTCGTTTGTCAATTTTTTTAATTTTGACTGTACCACCAACTATCCCATCATCTCCCATTCCAACCACCATCCCACCGGTTTCTGCCTTAACTTCTTTTGCTACTATCTTGGCATTCTTATTATCTTGGGACTCGTGAGACTTTAACGCTTCTCTAATTTCTGCCACAACCTCAGTCAATTTTGGATGAGTATTTTCTTCCATTGCCACTGCCAACTCCTGTATTGTCCGAGCTACATCAGGATTTTCTGCTGCCTCCTGCATTGACAAAACTGCCTGACCATAATCCAAAGGTTGCTCCGAAACTTGTTCAATAGCAGTTACAGTATCGGGAGATTCTTGTTTGAGATATTTCATCAACTTAGCACTTTTATCCCAGACCACCTGCCCAATATTTTCTCCAGTTTTTTCCAAAGCTTTTGTCCCCAATACAGCAGCTAGCGCCATTACAATAGTAATAGGTTCCATAATTTTCAGCCTCCTAAAATTAGACTCAGATTAAGTTAATTATTAGATAATATTCTAAGCGATTCTATTTAATCGGGGCAAACTGAAAAAATCAATCTATCAATCTATTTAGGAATAGATGAAAAATATGAGTATTATATCTTTTCCAAAAATTATAGATTCAGGACTACTTTTAAAGCACCAAATGTGTCGGATGTGAAAGTTCAGGAGAGTAAAAATAGTCGTTATTTTTATCCCGATCTAGTTATTATTTGCAATGCCGACGATTTAAAATCTCGCGACTTTATCGAACATCCTACAGTAATTATTGAAATTCTTTCCCCCAGTACAGAAAAATACGATCGCGGCGATAAGTTTAAATATTATCGTCAAATTCCCAGTTTGCAAGAATATGTTTTAGTAGACTCAACATCAATATCTGTAGAAATTTATCAACGTGGCGAGGGAAAAATTTGGCATTATTCTGCATATACAGAAGGAGAGTCGATTATATTATCAAGTATTGAATTTACTTCCACTGTTAAAGTTTTATACGAAGGAGTTAACTTTGAAACCGATACTGTCGAGCAACAATAAACGTGATGCTGCATTGTCATGGTAGTGCATTGGAATTATTTTGATTATGAGAAACAGCAGTGGGAGCATCTTGATCCCTTGGTAGGTGTTGCTCATCCCCATCTACAATTAAACCCACATTCCGCACCACAAAATTAAGTCAAAAGTCAAAAGTAAGAAGTAAGAAATAAGAAGAAAATTATAGTGGTCAATAGGAGTAAAGGATTCAGTAAGTATTTATGCTTAATATTTAACTGAGAATTTGACTCCCGATCAAGGTAAATGAAGATAATTTATATAGTATAAATACTTAAGCAAGCTAGGGATTTTATACTAATTTTCATGTTACAAATTGAAGTGCGGAATGTGGGATTAAATAGAATCAATATCCTCTTGGCAATTTCTCAGCTTCAGCACTTTTATTCAGATTAAGCTAACCTTAAATAATACCCTAAAACATCTCTATCGATCAGGGCAGAATTAAAAAGTCAACCTAGTGCAGGATAGCGGAAATAACTGGTTACAAAATCCAAAAACAATTACAAATTAATACTTTTGACTTTTGACTTTTGACTTTTGACTTCCGCGTAGTTGTAGACTTGACCTTAAATCTGAAGTATATGGAGCGCAGTATCTCAAAATCTTTATTCTTCCTACAAAGACTGGAACCCAAAATTTCAGTCATGGACCGCTACATCATTATAGAATTAATAGGGCCATTTCTCTTTGGTGTAGGATTATTTTCATCTATCGGGGTGACAGCGGGGGCAATGTTTGAATTAGTCCGAAAAGTAACAGAATCTGGACTACCTATTTCTATTGCCCTTCAAGTATTTTTCTTAAAAGTGCCAGAGTTTATTGGTTGGGCATTCCCTATGGCAATGGTACTATCGACTCTGATGGTTTACAGTCAGATGTCTAGTAATAGTGAGATAGTTGCTCTGCGTAGCTGTGGCATTAGCGTCTATCGAATGCTTATACCTGCGGTAATATTAGGTCTGACCGTAACTGGTTTAACTTTTGCCCTTAATGAAGTAATTGTACCTAATGCCAACTATCAAGCATCTCTGACTTTAGAGAGAACTTTAGACCGAGACGATCCTCCTTTTCGGGAAGAAAATATTTTCTATCCAGAATTTGGCAAAGTTGAGCGACCAGACGGAAGTAAGGAAGATACCTTGACTCGTTTATTCTATGCCGAAAAGTTTGATGGTAAATATATGAGGGGGGTGACTATTGTAGATCGTTCCCAATATGGGGTTGACCAAATTGTGTCTTCTGAGTCAGCAACTTGGAATCCAGCAGAAAATATTTGGGACTTGTTTAATGGGACTATTTATATTGTATCTCCAGATGGTTCTTACCGTAATATTGTTAAGTTTGACCATCAAGAATTAAAACTTTCTACGGCACCTTTAGATTTAGCAGGTAAAAGACGTACTTATCAACAGATGAATATTCCTCAATCTTATGAATATTTGGAGTTAATGCGACTGAGTGGAAATCATCGGAAAATTGTTAAAACTCAAGTCAGAATTCAACAAAAGTTTGCTGTACCTTTTGTTTGTTTGGTTCTGGGTTTAGTAGGGGCAGCTTTAGGAATTAGACCTCAGAGAAATGCGAATAGAGGTACTAGCTTTGGTATTAGTGTGATAATTATTTTTGCTTATTATTTACTTTCTTTTATTACGGGGGCAATGGGGCAAAAAGAGGTTTTGACTCCTTTTTTGGCTGGATGGTTACCAAATTTTCTAGGTCTTGGAGTGGCAATGTTACTTATAGCAAGAGCTTCACGTTAAGGAATTTAGAAGTCAGAAGTCTGAAGTCAGAAGTTGTTTTTGTAACAGGAATTTCTTAAGTCTGAAGTCAGAACTTAGAAGTTCAATTATTACTTTATTTTTATTATTTTGGTCAAACCAGAAAAAATACAAAAGATTTAACTAATAACTGATTAAAAGGCAGGGTTTTAGACCCAATTATTTTGATAGTTCAAAACTAGGGTCTGCAAATCTTGAGTAATTGAAGATTAAGAGTAATTCAAGTAACATTTACCTATCTTATTATTCTTGGGTACGACTTTTGTTCATGTCATTTATTGATAGAAGTAGCACTGAAAGACTCTGCTCTGAAGACTATTATTTATATGAAATAGGTAATCTGAAATATTGTAGCTTTTTGCTAAGACCTGCAAAATATAGGTGGGTCTGGTAATATGTGAAGATTCACTGCCCCTCCCCAAGAATTTAATTTTCCTTTATTACAACCACCTGTTACTCCTTTTGCTTCTAATGCTAAAGTATGGCTTCCTTTTGTAATAAAACCTATATCCTTTTTTACAGATTTATAATTATCTATCTTATATTCTTCACGTCCTTTAAGTTTGTTATCAACATAGAAATAGATTATAACCGTACTACAATGACCAGGAGGAACGATATATTCAGCGTATAATATTCCATCTTCCTTTACTTTTATTTGTTCTTCGTGACGAGGTGTACAAAGTTGACCATTGCTTGTATATTCTATTCTTTTATTCCCTAATTCCTGAAGCAATTTTATCTCTTTGGTAGCATTTGATTAACTACAGTATTGACCAATTGCTGCTATTAATGCAGCAATTATTACTGCAGTTCCACCAATTAGTAGCAACAATTATTTGTGTTCGAGAACTTTCGTTGTTAGAAGTAATCTAAATTTAAACCTTAGTTGTAATAAGTAATTAAATTTCAGCTCTGTTAGCACAGAAATAAAGCCCAAGCATAGTTATAGCAATACTTTTTATTCAAAATTTACAATTATTCTAATTTTTAGAAGAAACTATTAACGCTAAACAACAATCGCCAATCATATCATGTCTTATAACGTCGCTAATCTATAATAAAATATGACAAATCCTTTAATATCCAACTTAAAAATTAGTAGATTTTTATCTATTTTACATAAAAATTTGATAAATCGAAGCTGGATATTTTGGTTTGGTTTAAGTTTAGCTATTGTCTTAATTTATAGTCTTGAATCTCTCAAAACATCCTTCCAAAGTGAATATTTCATCCAAGATGATGCACGACAACATATATTTTGGATGCGTCGTTTTTTAGATGCAGAATTATTTCCTCAAGATTTCATTGCTGACTATTTTCAATCAGTAGCTCCATGGGGGTATAAAACTTTTTATTCACTCATCACATCTTTAGGTATAGACCCCATTTTTTTAGGTAAATTATTACCTATATTTCTCGGATTAATTTCGACAATTTACTGTTTTGGAATAAGTTTACAAATTCTACCTATTCCTGCCGTAGGTTTTTTTAGTTCATTCATTTTAAATCAAACTTTATGGATGGAAGATGACTTGGTTTCTGCTACTCCCAGAGCATTTTTTTATCCACTTTTTTTAGCATTCTTATATTACTTACTCCGAAATTCTTTATTTCCTGTATTAGTAGCGATCGCTCTCCAAGCTATTTTTTATCCTCACACTGTTTTACTATCAGTAACTATCTTAACTATTAGACTATTTTCCTACGATAAAAAATGGTTAAAATTTACTTCAGTCCGATTAAATTATTACCTCTGGTTAGGAGCAATAATAACTGCTGCAATTATACTTCTACCATACAAGTTTTCTGCTACGGAATTCGGGTCAATTATTACTGCTGCGGAAGCTAAATTACAACCAATTTTTAATTATGATGATGGAAACTATGGCAGAGCATTCTTTTTTCACGAAAATCCTTTGATTTTTTGGCTAATAGGACCGAGGAGTGGCATATTATTTTTAGGGTTTTTACCTCCACTAGCGATCGCCTCATTATTCTTACCTTTTGTACTTGGAAAAAGTCAAAAATTTCCTCTGGCAAAACAGGTTTCTTTAAAGGTAGAAATATTAGTTCAAATTTTACTAGCATCTATGGGGTTATTTTTCCTCGCTCATGCTTTTTTGTTTCAGCTTCATTTTCCCAACAGATATATTTATCATAGTATGCGAGTAATGATACCAATAGCTACTGGTATTGCTTTAACAATATGGTTGGATAGTTATTTTAATCAAGTTATTTCTCAGCTAGAAAATGGCTTAACTTTTCCACAACAAATATATCTCGGTTGCACAATTTTATTATTAGCGATATTAAGCATTATTCCTTTTTCTCAAGATCTAACTATAGATAACCAATCCTACGTTAAAGGCAAAGAAATAGAATTATATGAATATTTACTAGCACAACCGAAAGATATATTAATTGCGTCTATATCTAAAGAATCAGATAATATTCCTACTTTTGCCCAACGTTCTACTTTAGTCGCCCAGGAATATAGTTTGCCTTACCATACAGAATATTACACTCAGTTTAGTCAAAGAGCAAAGGATATAATTCAGGCTCAATATACTTCTAATCCAGAAGAGGTTAATAACTTTATTCAGAAGTATGGAATAGATTTTTGGTTGCTCGATAAAACAGCTTATAATCCTAGATATGTAGCTGATAAAGAATTAATTCGTCAGTATGATTTAGCAGAGACAATTATTTATCAACTAGAGCAAAATATGATTCCTGCTTTATCCGTTACTATTGAACATTGCACTGTTTTAACAAGTAAGAGAATAGTTTTATTGCCAACATCATGTATTCAAAATGAGTTGATGAAATTCACTCAAATTAAGTAAGCATTCCGCAGACCTTGTAGGGACGTTCCATGGAACGTCCTTACTATGGGTCTGAGCAATAATTATTAAGCGCATTGTTACAGAGAAATGGTATAACCATTTTAATTAGGGCTTGCTGATTAACTCTAAAAGTATTGACTGATATTGGTTTTAGCGTTTTAGAGTTAAAAAAAGTACCAGCTTTTCGGTTAAAAGAGCTGCATAAAGCTAGTATTTTGGGATGATTACTGCAGAAAAATTGAGAGACAATTCTTACTCCTACCTCCTCCCTCATTCCCATTTCTCCTGTCTCCTGTCTCCTGTCTCCTGTCTCCTGTTTCCTATTTAATTAGGCTTGCTGATTAAATATCAAAGCATTGACTGATATTGCTTTTAGGCTTTTTAGGTCTTGAAAAAGTACAAGGTTTTCGTTGTAGGCAGCTCAAAAAGTTAGGATTTTGGACTGACTATGGCAGAAAAATCAAGGGATAATTCTTCCTACTGCCTCCTCTACATTCCCCATTTCTCCTGTCTCCTGTCTCCTGTCTCCTGTCTCCTACCCCACCAGAAAGACTTTATTCAGCAAACCCTAATTATTGTTAAAAGGATTATTCCAACGTTCGCCATATCCACGATTAAAACTATTATTACGTCTGGAAAAAGGGTTATTAGAAGGATTTGATGGTAAGTTTTGATTTACCTGATTAGGATTAACTCCATAGTTATATTGCTGTTGCTGATTTTGCGGATATCCTTGATTACTATAATAGTTAGAAACTCTTCCGTTATTAATCCCATTTACTCCATTTTGATTATTAGCTAAACCATTAGGTACTGTTGGTAATGGCGGTAAATTTGGATTAGCAGGTTGCCGTTGAAGAGAATAGTTAGATCCTGGTGAATTGCTGGGGTTATTGTTTTGATTTGCCGTTCCCGATCTATCTGTATAATAAGGTTTTGGTTGATTAATATTTATGGGTGGTAAAGGTGAATTAAAATTATTGTTTTGTGGAGATTGATAACTGTTGGATGTTGAAATTCCAGGAAAAGGAGAAGGTCTAATATCTCTAGGTTTTATCTCAGTAGGATAAAGGTTAAAATTATTTGTTTGAGACTGAGAATTTGAAGATGCTTGGGATTGATTTTTAGAGCGCTGGTAATCATCCAAAGCATTCTGTAATGCATTTGCAGGTTTTTCCTTTTTTTCTTCCCGATCGCTTTCGTCTAATATATTGAGACTACGTAACAGAGGAGATGTTAATAATTGAGAGTTGTCTAATTTATTTTGAGGAGGAAGATTATTGGTTGTTGTTTGAGGTTGAAGGTTCGTTAAATTTTCTTGAAGTTTTGTAGAGTTTTTTGGTGGAGTCGATTCATTTTTGCTTTCTCCTTTTAACCTGTTTAGTAAAATTTTCTCAGGAATTACTGAGGAATTAAATTGAAGATTTTCATAATTTTTTAAATCTTCTACTAAAACTGAAGAACTGTCAATATCACTAATAATAGAAATTTCTTCAGGAGATAAATTGTCAATTATAATATTTCCGCTTGTTACTGAATAATCATCTTCAACAGTTAACCATTCTGGATGGACTGTTAATTCCCAAACAAATAATAGCACTAAAGAAGCTACAGCAATTGGCCCCCAAACTAAAGGTTTTGTCAGATGACGAAATCTGCCTCGGAAGTAGCGTATGGAATTGGGTAATTTTTTGGGATTAGACATAGGTTTTGTTTTTTTATTAATTGTTTTTTCTCTAACATTAATCTGCTTTCTCGTTATAACTAGAAAATTTTATTTTTTGAGACATACACTAAAATTTTTTCAGATATAGCGCTGTGCGCAGGCAACAGCTCATCTGGCAACAGGCAACAGCTCCGGAAGGGGGAATAAATTGCCTATAATATAAGATTTTAGCTATTGGACATCTCCTGCAATTTGTAAATATACCAGCGCTCATTGCTATATTAGGAAATTTTTTAGGCCAGCATAATATTTGTAGCCAATAATAACTTTTGTTTCATTGTTTAGTAATCGAACTCAAAATCTGAAAAAGTTGCATCAGATGAGCAACAATAAACACACATACTATGATTTATAGCTCAAGAACTTTTTTTCAACTGTTAATTACTAAACTGCCTACCACCTAAATTTTCCCATTATAAATACCTTGAGCAAATACTAATATTATTTGAGGTAACGAGATAAACTGACTTCTAAATCAAAATCGCTGTAGCATGAATTTGATGCCCAGATTCATCAAAAAATTTTTATATTTCTGGGTAAGCATATTCTAGCACAACACAAATCAGCTCAAATGAACAAACAGGTTAAATTACTACAAAGTAAAGAAGAGTTAATCGAGCAAGCTTTAGAAATTTGCTTGGCTAAAATGCAAGAGGCCATTTCACAGCGAGGCCAATGTACTATAGCTTTAGCAGGTGGTAATACTCCAAAACCCCTTTATGAGTCCATAGCAACTCAAAATCTACCTTGGGATAAAATTCATGTCTTCTGGGGGGACGAACGCTATGTAGCTCCTGACCACCAAGATAGTAACCAAAAAATGGCTAGGCAAGCTTGGTTAGACCGAGTGCCCATACCACCGACAAATATTCATGCTATGCCTACAGGAGCTGGAGATCCAGAAGTTGATGCCTCCAGCCATGATGCTCATTTGCGAGAATTTTTTCAGGTCTCACCAGGAGATTTTCCTAGTTTTGATTTGATTTTACTGGGAATGGGTGGTGATGCCCATACAGCTTCCTTATTTCCCCATACAGATGCTTTGCAAATTAGCGATCGCCTCATTACTGTAGGGAATAAAGATGGCCAACCGCGATTAACTTTTACAGTTCCACTAATTAATCAGGCTAGTTGCGTCATATTTCTAGTTGCTGGTGCAGATAAACAAGTTGCATTGGATCGAGTATTTGCAGAAAATGGGGATGAAATGAAATATCCTAGTCGCCTGATTCAACCAAAAGGGGAACTACATTGGTTACTAACTGGTGTCAATATTTAAGCAGTGAAAAGTAATATCATGTCCGGTTGAACAGTGATAAATAAATAACTACGGAGGAGTCAGGAGAGAAGAAAGGAGAAGGAAGAGGAAGAACTGGAGTTGAAGGAGAAAGTTTTTTTATAACTAATTATCCGGACATGATATAAATTCATCCTATCCTAAAATTTCAATCCTTCATTGGTTAAGTGTTAGGTTGAGGCAAGGAAAGTAATAGAATACTTCATATATTTCTACTACAAACCTAACTATCTAAAGCTTAATACTTGTATAGCAGTCGAAGGAAAGGGCGCGGACAAATTAAAAGTTTAAAAGTCAGACAAAGTAAGATTTTTCACTCCTTCGGTCCTTCCAACTTCGGCTCTTACTTCTTTCTTCCCTCCTGACTCCTGAGGAGGTCCTCCTGACTCCTAAGTAATTAAGATTGATATTATACATGCTCTTCACCAACACCCAAATTAGCTATACAATACAATAGAATTAGGATTACTATAGAATCTGAAAGTTAAATATAATTATGATTCTTATGTCGGTGTTTCGATCGTCTGGCCGATAACGAGGAGTAGATCAATGATTGTCTGTCCGAATTGCAATCATCAGAATCCTGATGGAGCAACACAATGTGAAGCTTGCTACACTCCCTTACCTGTAACTACGAATTGTCCTAACTGTGGGGCAACAGTTCAAGTTGATGCTGCCTTTTGTGGTCAATGTGGCTTTGATTTGAAAGCTAGTACTGGTATGGAGGAAGGTCAAGTTTTATCTCAAACCGATCCAGCAGTAATGCCAACTATAGTATCACCAGTATCTGGTACGAATGCAGGTATGCCTTCAGAAGATATACCTGACTTACATCCACCAGATCCATTAGTGACTTTAGAACCTATAGTAGTGTCTGCTACACCAAACTTAGAAAAATCTAGCAACATTAATACTCCAGTTCCTACTGAGGAACCCCCACAAACTATTAATCCTATTAGTAACCCTGTAGTAACTTCTCCATCTCCTACTGGAAAAACACCAATTCCGGCCAAGACTCAGTTACAAAAACAGTCTGCCAAGTTAATTCATATTAGAACAGATACAGATATTGAATTACCAGTTAATTTATCTGTAATTCACATAGGTAAGCCTAACGACCGAGTACCACCAGATATTGATATTTCGGGATTTCCTGACTCTGAGGTGGTTTCTCGTAGTCATGCTGATATTAGAATAGAGGGAGATAGTTATTATATTGAAGATATAGGTAGTTCTAATGGTACTTATGTCAATAATACTTCTTTGACAAGAGGAAATCGACATAAATTGAGGCCAGGAGATCGAATATCTTTGGGCAAAGGAGATTTAGTTTCATTCCTATTTCAAATTTCTTAGCTCACTTTTTAGATTTTAGGGTCATTAAAATCCTCAGCTTAAGGTCTTCCTCTGGTTAGGAAGACATGAAGCTAAGTAACTTAAAATTGTAATTATCAAAAATTGTTTAAGATGTTGTACTGGTCTGTCAACTTTGAAATCATGTATAGATTTTTGTCAATGTGATTTTTAGGTAATGTTTTTTGGGTAATGTGACCCCTCAAAACTATCTTGACAGACCACTACTAAAATTTCCAATAGCAAAAGTGATTAGGCTAACACTGCTACATCCACTTCAGTATATGCTAGGCTGATTTTGGACTTTGGGAAATATACATATAATTAAAATTGGGCATTATTTCAAATAATAATGTAGTTCTTTATAGTTCCATAGTTTTTCGTTATCATATTGAATTAAGGCATAATCATTATAATTGGGAAATTATTAATTTATTTATCAGTGTGTTATATAGGTTAACTATCAATCGATTCTGAAGGTTATTATAGTAAGTTTATTGATCGTGAATTTTACTGGCTCCAAAGCAAAAATTGATATATCTATTGACAAAAAATTAGAAGTATCTAGTATTAAACAAAGGGAAAATTATCGTCAACTAAATGATTTAGACAAACTATATTTATCTCTCTAATGTAAACAAAAAAAAATCTTTGGGGATAAAAAAGATGAATAGTTTGATTAATAAATAATCTTATTTTTGTGATTACTTTTTCTAGATAATTTTACCTAATTTATGATTGATTTGAGTAATAAATTCAGATTAAGTTTGGTGATTTAGTTTTATTGACTACTTACTAGACAATAAAATTCGGTAACCTTGCTTTTGTTTGATCGTAATAGGTACAAAAATACTTTAAATGTTGAATATAATTTTCATCAAAAGTATAAGTAATTCTCTTTGAATAATACTAAATTTGTTTTACTTATATTAGTTCTAGTTATAGAAGGAAAAAGTAAGAAAAGGTAAGGGAGATTTGCAACAAATGTTTATTCAAATTACATAACTCTATGTTATTAAAAATAATATGGTATGACACTATTAATATATAGCAATTATAAATTATTAATGATAATTTTATTGCTTCGGTGTTTCACATTCCCTATTTCCTGTGCCTTAAAAGTCTAAGATATCTCACAACTCAAATAAGATTACTATAGTAATTAATTTATATTTTTGACCACAAATAATATCATTTATTTTTTACTTCTAACAGCTCAATTATCCGGGGTAAATCCCTCATAAACAAGCCTTAAATAGCGTAAAATCCTTCCCTAACTGCTAGTCTACTCCCATTTATTGAGGGGTTAAATTTATTTCTTAATTTCCTTCTTAAATTGTTCAATAAATTTATCAAAATTATGTTTTAGGAGTAAAATTTATGAATAAAATACCAGAAGTAATGAAACATAGTCAACTGTTGAAGAGGTTAGTCCTTGACAAAAAAACGGTTGAAGACCAGGGTAGAATAGAACAATTGTGCCTTAATACTCAATCTCATCAAGTCATAGGTTTTATATGTAAGTCTGGTATTTTTGGTAAACAGAAAAAAGTTTTTGCTTGGAAACAAATTGAGACTATTGGCACTGATGCTACTCTAGTTAATGGAGACTCAGCACAAGAGAGTTTAGATAAATTCAATAATACTGTAAATATAATTGGAAATGAAGTATGGACTAATACAGGAGAGAAGGTAGGGTTAATTGTAGAATACCTTCTCAACATTAAAACAGGTGCAGTAGTTAATTATTTGTTTAAATCTAATGGGTGGCGAGGTGTTTTAAATAGTATTTATTTATTACCACCAGAAGCAGTTTCCAGTGCTGGTAATAAACGGGTAATAGTAGTCAATAGTTCTATAGAAAATCCTCAATGTTATACTGAAGGAGTTACTCAAAAAATAGGTCTGGTTCAAGATTTTTTACAAGAAGATTTAGTGAAAACTAGAGAACATATTAATGTAGCAAAACGTGAAGCAAAAAAATTATTTGTAGGTTTTCAAGAAACTGCTAAAGTTGTTAAAGAGCAAGCTCAAGAAAAAGCACAAGTAGTTACAGAGCAAGCTAAACAAAAAGTAGAAGAATTTCAAAGTAAGTCTACAGAAAAAAAGTCCAGAAAAAGTAAGCAAATTTCAAATGATTTTTCTACCAAAATTCAAGAAGTGACAGCAGAAGCTAAGGAAAAAATTGATGGGGTAAAGTCACAATGGAGAAAAAACTCTAATATTTCAAAAGATGATCGAGACAACAGTATAGATGATTTACAAATACATCAATAATTTTAGTATAGTTAAATAAATTAGTATCAGTGATTATCGAAGAATTAATAATTAAATAAGGCTTTGTTGCATAAAGATAGCAAATAGGGTAAAAATATGCAGTGCGTAGCACAACAAACCTAGACCAACATAGAAATGAGTAAGTCCAAGTACCGACTCAGCAACTGGTCTGAATATGATGCTTCCCTAAAACAGAGAGGAAGTCTCACATTTTGGCGCTGATTATGATGAAGTAATAGAGCAGTGGGTAAACCAACAAAAACTGGACGTAGGGGAGCATCAAATACCTATAGTGACACAGCCATTGAATTTATGGTGACTATACAATCATTGTTTAGTTTGGCCGGACGATAGACGCTTATGTTTTGTAGAATCTATATTTCAATTGATGAACTTAGATTTACCAGCTACCTTTCCATAGCACTATATCCCGTCGCTTACAAAAACTGAATGTTCAACTGCCAGTTATACCAACTCATGAAGCTATTCATCTAGTAGTGGATTCTACGGGAGTTAAAGTCTATGGTGAAGGGGAATGGAAAACCAGGATTCATGGTGTAGGTAAACGCAGGACATGGCGTAAATTACATCTAGGGGTAAATGAGGCTACAGGGGAGATCGTGAGTGGGGTAGTGACTACCAATGAAGTGGGTGATGATCAAGTATTTTCTGACCTATTAGATGGAGTAGATGGTGTTGTAGCCCAAGTATCAGGAGACGGAGCCTATGACAAGTATAAGTGTTACGAGAAAGCTAGGCAACGAGGAGCAAAGACAACGATTCCACCAAGGAAAAATGCGGTAATAGGTCAACATGGCAACTGTAAATGCCCACCTCATCCCAGAGATGAAAACCTCAGAAGAATAAGAATTGTAGGACGCCAGAAATGGAAACGTGAATGTGGCTACCATCGACGCTCCTTATCTGTTTGCGCAGCATTCCGAAGGAAAACTACTATGTTTAGGCTCAAAGTAATATTTGGAGGGAAGTTGCGACGACGAAAATTTGATGCTCAGGCAGTGGAGCTATTCATACAATGTGCCATGCCCAACCGTATGATTCAAACAGGTCAGCCCAAAAGCTACAAAGTTAAAATCTAGCTAACTTCCAATCAGGGGGGTTGTTGCGATCGCCACTTTCATGCAACAAAGCCATTAAATAATTAAATAATTCAGCTTTGTTAGCCTCCCCTTTCAAGGGAAAAAAATAAATTTTTTCCTTTTAGTCAATCCTCTCCCTAAAAGGGAGAGGTAATTATCCATTATCCATTAATGAATTTAGCTTTATTACATCTAACCCAATTAGTTCCAATTCAATGTTGGAGCTTTGAATCAAAATCATTAATTCACATAGGTAGAGCAAGTGATAATGATGTAATAATTTATAGTGCAGTAGTTTCTCACCATCATGCAGAATTATGGAAAAATTCATCTGGTTGGATGATGGTCAATTTTGGTGCTAATGGTACTTATGTAAATGATGAGCCAATCATTCAGACATCAGTGGTAGACAATATGATTATTCGGCTGGGCATTTCAGGGCCAAAGTTGCAAATTCATACTAAACAATTAGCTTCTAAGTTTGCAAAACAAATGAATAAGTTATCTAGTAAAGAAATAGATATATTTAATGTTTTTGATAATAACGAATTGACAAATGAGGATTTTACACAAACACATATTAATTAATTTGTAGTGATAGAAGTTAATTACACAACTGTGCAAAAAATACTTAAAAATTACCTTCTTTGGTTAGGACAATAAATTTGAGTGAAAAGGGAGCAGAGAGTAGGGGAGTAAGGGATACCTGGAGTGGAAAAAACTGTGAGTAGGAAAGAAACCGAAATATATCCTCTCTCTTGTGTAGATTGGATATGGCGCAGGTCTCCTCGCCATCCCACCCTACGGGAAGCTCCGAAGATCCACCGTTTTTTTTAATTGGAGCTGAGTCGATCGCAGCTAAAATCATTAGATAATTTGTCCCAAGTTTAATCAATACTATTACGGTTACAAGACTGCCGGAATATGAAAATAAATAAATTCTGAGTTTATTTGTTAATTTAATTAATATAATATCAACTAATTATTTTTTTTCTACTTCTTGGCGCAATAGTATGTCGATCTACCTGATATTTTTTAGCAGCCATAGACATATTAAACTCTAAATTTTCCCATTTTTCTAACTTGATTTTTTTTCCTCTAGGTTGAAGTGGTTTAATATTTAAAACATGAATAATTTCTTGAGCTACTGCCTTTGCTAATAGGGGTGGCACTGAATTTCCAACTTGTCTAAAACCATGCCATTTTGTTACATGAAATCTAAACCAATCAGGATATGAATGTAATCTTGCTGCTTCCCTAACTGTGATACATCTGGGTGTAAATGGGTGTATTGGTCTTGGAGAAGTATATGCCCCTTTACTACTTGGTGTTCCAGCTCTGAGTGTGTTACAAATACCATCAGCATTAAGTCTATAAAAGTGGCTTACTGATTCAATTTTTCCTGGTGCTGTAGCATTAAATCTTTCTCTTGATTTTTCTGTATGTCTTGTGCGTAAACTAGAGGTTAATATTGTTTGATCGTATTCACGTTTATAAGAATAGTCATTATTAAAACGTTCAATATTACGCAATTTTATAGCATACTTGCTTGGTTTACCATAATCATTTTCTACTTTTATCCAATCTCTTTCTAATAGTTCTGGATAATTTTCTACTTCTGGCAAATCTCCGATTGCATCCTTAACAGTGATCAAGTTTTCTGATTTTTTATCGGTAGAAATATTTGTAATTGCTAGAGGATAATTTGGTAAGATTAAACCTTTTTTACATCCCATTAAAAATAATCTTTCTCTATGCTGTGGCACACCATAATTAACAGCATTTAATACTTGGTAAGGTTGGTTAATTTGATAGCCATTTTTATCGAATTTATCGATAACTTCCTCAAGAAAAAAATTGTGCTTTCCTACTGTTAATCCTTTGACATTTTCTATGACAAAATATTTAGGTTTTAACTCTAAAACTAATCGAACAAAATGAGATATAAGTGTATTGCGTGGGTCCTCTAAGGTACGTTTTCCCATCAGAGAAAAACCTTGGCAAGGAGGACCACCAAAAATTACATCAATTTCTTTATTTTTAATATCTGATAACTGTCTAATGTCATCTCCAGTAATATCAACTATGCTACGACATAATATTGGCCAAAAAGGAAAATTGAATTGATGAGTGGCACAGTGAATGGGGTCTAATTCTACAGAAACAAGTATATCAAATCCTGCTTGTTCAAAGCCCAGAGTCATACCTCCTGCACCTGCAAATAAATCTATACCTATTGGTCGTTGCATATTACACCTCTACATTTACAGAGTATTTGGTGGTTTATGAAGTACGGTAGGGAGCAGGGAGTAGGTAGTAGGTAGTAGGAAAGAAAGAATATAGTTTTTCCAATCCTGAGTATTTTGTTAAAAATTACTTTCATTATTTGGACTCTAAACTACTTTGCCACATTTACATGGAATCTGCTGTATTTATATATATCTTTAATTTTGAGAGAAGATAATACCAATTTGGAAAAAGAATATTACGAATTAATTTGGGCAATTAAAAGACTTTATAGGAGATATCCATTGGACTAAAAAGATAAATTCCGACCTAATAAATGGTATCAAAGCTATTTATTCTAACTCCTAACTCCTGACTCGGTGACTTCCCCTCCTGGGAGGGGTTAGGGGTGGGTTTACTCCTAAGAAATAACCTATTTATTTGTAGCAAATATTTATCACGCTTGGTATAACAGGTAAAAGTAAAAATGCTTTTAGACTATCAGAGTTCTCATAGAGGTGATACTTAAGAATAAACTACTATATCTTTCAAATACCTAACTTATATTCTCTGAAGTTTTCATAAGGATTGCCATTTACTCTTAAAACAGCTATAGGTTGGTTATTTTCATTTTTAACAATATAGTACCATTGGAATTCTGTGCGGTCATTGATTACTTTTAACAGTTCTGGCTTTCCTTGAAAAGCTGATGGAATCGCTTTTTCGTATTCTTTGGCCACAAATAAACATTCTAATTTTCTTTTGTCTTTTTCATGATAAATTGTCTGTGATGAATACCTCCAAATAATTGTATCATCTGTTTTATCTGACAGATATAAAGTCATCCTATTGACAAATGATAATTTCTGTACATTTTTAATTAAATTATTGAGGGTTTTTGGCACATTATTTTTAGGGGAAGCTATGATTTGACTGATTTGTTGTACAAATTTAGTTTGTAAATTTTGTATTTGTTCAGCAGCTATTCTTTTAAATACTTGAGTAAAGCAACTAATGCTTTGGTGCAATTGCTCGGGTCTACTTCCGATCCTAATATTCGTAGGGAAGCAGCAGAAAGTTTAGGGAAAATTAGCATGGGCAATGAGAAAGTAATTAATGCTTTCCTGTAATTGTTGGAGTCTACTTCTAATCATCATGCTCGTAGGGAAGCAGCAAAACTCTTAGGGAAAATTGACCCTGGCAATAAGAAGGCGATTAATGCTTTGCTACAGTTGTTGGTGTCTACTACAGAAAATTCTACTCCCAGGGAAGCAGTAGAACTCTTAGAGAAAAAGGGATAATTTTTCGGTGGTGGTGCATTTTCATTGGTTGTACATTGTCATTATTTTTGTTACAAGAACAGTGGGAGCATCTTGCTCCCATGCCAGGCATCTATCGTTCTTTTAACCATTACGCGACCAAGATTACCCATTCATTTTTCTACCTTTTTCCCCTATAGTATTTCTGAATCTCCGGAGTTATGAGATCAACTCCGGTAGCATCCGTATTGTAAAGGTAAGGAAGAAGGAAAAGGGAAGAAGAAAGATGGAAAAAGGCTTTATTTATCTAGAACAGAAGACTTAAAAGTCTGAAAAAACTGAAATTTTCTGTAAATATTCACGCTTGGGTTTACATAAATGATACCAGCGGACATGATATGACTCGGTCTTCCTGACTCCAGCAGCTAAAAGCACATACTGCGTGCAAAGATACCAAATGGATTCTATATTATGATGGATGGAGTAATTCATTAATTTTTCAGGCATTGCTGAGGGGCGGGATGAATATAAGTGGGGTGGGTATCATGCCTGCGGTGAAAATATCAGGAACGGGCAAGATGCCCATTCCACAAAACTATTAAAATCATCCCGTATTTATGCAACGCCAGTTTTCAAAATAGAGTTAATCACGATAAATACTGTGTATACTTCAAAACTCTTTGTTATTCATTCAATTTCTTTAATTACGCGACAGGGGTTCCCCACTGCAACAACATTTTCAGGAATATCTTTCGTTACCACGCTTCCCGCCCCAATAACTGTATTTTTTCCAACCTTTAAACCAGGAAGAATGATACAACCCCCTCCGATCCAAACATTATCCCCTATTTCAATAGGATAAGCCATTTCTTTACCTGCAATTCTTTCTGTCACATTTATTGGATGAGTAGCAGTATAAATTTGTACATTAGGACTTAACTTTACATTACTACCAATTTTCACAATATTGCAGTCAAGAATAACACAACCAAAGTTGGCATAAAAATTATCTCCAATTTGGATATTATACCCGTAGTCACATTTAAAAGGAGATTCTATCCAACAATCTTGATCGGTTTGGAATAAATCTCTGATAATTTTGACCCTTTCTTCTTGACTGCCATCTGGAATATTATTCAATTTTTGACATAAACTTTTAGCTCTTTGTCTATCTTTTAGTAAGTCTTTATCAAAGGCATTATAATATTGCCCGTTTAGCATCTTTTGCTTTTCTGTAATTTGATTTTGGTTTGACTCCATAACAGAAATTAATACTTAGGATTGAACAAGGAAGAAGGAAGATGGAAGATGGAAAAAGTTGATGGGGACTCCAACCCAAACTAATTGTAAACACCGCGAGTGGCGGCGGGGTATTAAACCCAAAAGATAAAAATAAAAAGGGTTTAGTAAATTTTTTATCTGAATTATCGTTATTAGGATCAGGACTTACGCAAATTGACTTTTAAACCACCATTTGTAGGGGCGAATGATATTCACCCTCGCTATATGTAGAGTCTCTGCGTAAGTCCTGAGGATGTAATTTACAGCATATTTCATATTAGTGAGGTACACCAGTCGCGGGCAAGATGCCCGCACTACAAAGACTTTACCATTTATATTTGTACCTCATCTACCTGCAATCTGCTGTAATTATATTAACTAGACTTGAAAGCAAGGTAAGGTATATAAAGAAAATTTTACAGAAAAAAAAATCATGGTCTCATCATTACCACTACATTTTCAACTCAAAGGAGAAGGTTTTCCCATTCTTTGCCTCCACGGACATCCAGGTTCAGGCCAATGTATGTCTGTCTTTACCAACTCCCTCTGCCAAAACTTTCAAACTATTGCTCCTGACTTAAGAGGTTATGGCAAAAGTTATACGAAAAAAGACTTTGAGATTACTCAACATTTAGTAGATTTAGAAATACTGCTAGACCAACTTCAAATCCCCAAATATTTTATATTAGGATGGTCGTTAGGTGGAATTATAGCAATGGAGTTAGCTCTAAAAAACCCAGAGAAAGTTGCAGGTCTGATTTTAATAGGTACCGCAGCACGACCTAGAGGTAATCATCCACCTATTACTTGGCAGGATAATCTTTATACTGGTTTAGCGGGGATCATAAATTGGTTGATGCCTGGATGGCAATGGAATATTGATACTTTTGGCAAGCGATCGCTATTTAGATATCTCATTCAACAACACACTCCTGCCACCTATAGATATTTAGCAAAAGAAGCCGTTTCTGCCTATTTACAAACTTCTAAATTTGCCACTAGAGCATTAAATCAAGCTTTAAGAAGTGACTATAACAGATTGAGCGCTCTGCCACAAATTCAATGTCCTTGCTTAGTATTAGCTGGGGCAAGCGATTGCCATATTACTCCTGAGTCCAGTCAAGAAACAGCTCTACATCTCAATCATGCACATTGGCAATGCTATCCTAACACAGCTCATCTTTTTCCTTGGGAAATTTCTCAGCAAGTACTAACAGATATTAAAAAATGGATACTGCCTCAGCAAAAATAATCAAACATATTATACCAAATTCAAAAAAGGTAGTTACATCTTAATTTGTAATTTATTGCTACAATTAAAAATTGTATATATCGATAAAATGTCAAAATTAAGTATTTTTTCCTCTTTTTTATCCAGTTTTTCCCTGTTTACTGTTGCCTGTTACCCGTGTCGAGACTGTAGCAATATTTTATGAAATTGGTATTAGAAATTCTTGTAAAAGTCAATTAAAAGTCAAAATTCAGAAAAATTGATAATTTCCTAATTATAATTTATTGGCATTGCTGAAAACATATATCAAGACTTAAATTAAAGTAAATCAAGAGTAATTAATAAGCTTTACTATTTTTCTATCTACTATCAAGCAAATAGTAGTTTATTTAGTATCTATGACTCTTATCGACTAGTGACTTCAAAGTTATACTATTATTCAGCAACACCATTTATCTTCAAATTTTATAATTTCCTTAAAAGGATTAAGTTTGGGGGCTAAAAGCAGGATTTATTACTGTTTCATCACTATCATCTTCTAATTCATTATAAATAGTTAATTCCACAGGTTTATACTGCTCAATAAACACCTGAATACCCTGAGCACTTTCGTCTTTTAAATCTTCTATATAGCCAGCTTCAGCAGCTTTTGCTTCTTCAAATGTAAAAAAAGGTCCAAAATAATAAGTGCAACAAGGGTTAGTAGTAAAAATTTTAACCCACCAAGCCAGACCAGAAAAGTTTAATAAGTTTGCCAATGTTTCTTTCATACTATGTTAATAATTTTTGTATTAGTAGTTGCTTTTGAAGTTACTGATTCTCACATCTGCCAATGTTTGTAACTTTATGAGCAAAAATTCTAAACAAACTATCAGGAAAAATTTGAATCGATAACTAAACTATACAAATTACAAAGAGTGTTCATTATAGTCAACCGGGAGTTTCAAAATCTATTTCGCTGGTCAGAGCCATGTAGCTGATAGAAGACTGTTTAACCCATGTTAAGCTATACTTCTGCTCTCTATTTTTGTTATACTACGCAACTTCTATTTTTTCAATTATATTTTTCACTACATACGCAAACTTTTTGACCAGCGTTGTCTATAGATCTCATAAAGGGCTATACCAGTTGCTACTGATACATTGAGACTAGGTGTATTTCCTGACATTGGTATAGATACTAAGGCATCACAATTTTTTTGGATCAGAAGGCTTAAACCCTCTGCTTCACTACCAATAACTAGAACAATAGCTCCTGTAAACTTTACAGTATGAATAAGATCCCCATTGTCAGCTACAGTACCATATATCCAGAATCCCTCTTTTTTCAATTCTTCCAAAGCACGACTCAGATTAATAACTCTGGCTACCGGAAAATTTTCCAAAGCTCCTGCAGCAACTTTTGTTACAGTCGAGGTTATTCCTACTGCTCGTCTTTGTGGAATAACTAAACCTTGTATTCCCAGAGCTTCTGCCGTCCGAATAATAGCTCCTAAATTATGGGGATCGTTGAGACCATCAGCTACTAACAATATAGGTTGCTCGGTTTTAGATTTAGCTTGAGAAATTAGTTCGTCAAGCTCTTTGTACTCGTAAGGGGATATTTGAGCAGCAATACCCTGATGATTTTTTCTATGGGTAATTTGATCTAGGCGTCTATCATCTACTTCATCTATGATCGTACCTCTGGTTTTAGCCTCATTGAGCAATGTATGAAACCTGGGATCGTATCTTAGTGGCGAAATAACCCAGATGCGGTTTAAGGAACGCTCACTTTTGAGGGCTGCTTGTACAGTATGTCGTCCATAGATTAGATCGTCATCTTCCCTTGTGGCCTCTAAATTATCATTGCTTGACTGCCTACTTTTGAGTTTAATTGATTTCTGTTTTTGGGGTTTGTCTTGATAGTTAAATTTTGAAGGTTTTATAGGCATAGCTCATATCAAATCTAATTTTATTCTTAATACAGGGGGCATAGGCCATAAGGCCCCAGGTAATATAAATACCTATGCAAAATTAATTTAACATTTGTGAGTAGATACCAGGGAGTAGGGAGTAATATTATGTGCCCCCTCCGGGGGAGCTACGAATTGCGGATAATTACTTATAATTTCTGATAATTACTTATAGTAAAGTTTTTGTTTGTAGTTTTGTTCTAGCCCTTGCAA
Organism: Okeania sp. SIO2F5; assembly: GCF_010692685.1. Taxonomy (NCBI): domain Bacteria; kingdom Bacillati; phylum Cyanobacteriota; class Cyanophyceae; order Oscillatoriales; family Microcoleaceae; genus Okeania; species Okeania sp. SIO2F5. The sequence continues at coordinate 80,109 of NZ_JAAHGU010000014.1, forward strand.
TACTTATATTATTGCTCAAGCAAAACTACGAGCCTAATTATAAGTGTTCTACCGAACATAATATAAAAACTACTCTAAAGGCTAATTTTAAAAGTAATGGTATTTACAAATTACTTAAGTTTTCGAGCGAAAATCACTATTTGTTGTACATTAACCGGATAGGGAACAGAAAATATATCTTAATACCAAATTTTACGCAAGAGCAGGGAGTAGGGGAGTGGGAGAGATGAGAAGACGGGAAGTGAGAAAGAAACCAAAATACATCCTCTCTCTTGGTCGATTGGATATGTCGAGGAGACCCGCTCTTGACAGAGAGAGTCGCTCCGCTTTACATGTTGCGGAGCAAAACGCCATCCCTCGAACGCTTTCTTTTAATTAGAGCTGAGGTAATAACAGCTGACATCATTAGGTAATTTGTCCTAAGTTCAATCAATACCATTACCGTTGCAGGACTACCAAAATTTGAAAAAGAGTAGGGAAAGAGTATATTTAGGTAGGATTTGGGTTTCTGTTTTTACCCCTTTTAAATTAACCTTTTTAATTCTTTCTATTCTTTAATCTAATTTTATATAGCCTAGTAATTGATTTAATCGTTGAGGATCTGTTAAATATAAGTAACCAATTAAAGCTTCTAAACTGGTAGCCTGTTGATAAACTTCTGGGTCTAATCTTTTTGGTTTCCCAAAAGCAGCGTTGCGTCCTCGCTTGAGAATATCTAACTCTAAACTAGTAAGATGAGGTTTTAAATTATGTAAATGATGAGCTTGACTTTCTGCTCTAACTTGCGCTACCACCAGTTGATGATAAGACCGCGATCTTTTAGCTGGTATTAAGTAGTAGCTCCGAACATACAATTCATAAATAGCATCCCCCAGATATGCCCAAGCTGAGGGTGTAGTTTTTTGAATTTCTGTTGGTGTTAGTGCCACAAGGTTTAATTGTTGCAAACCGATCGTTCTCCTTGTTAGACCAGCTTTTATACTTGATAAAATATTAATTGTCCTTCTTCTAATATCCCCGTAGAAAAATTTTTGCTTAACTTAAGTTTTAATTTCTATTTAACAATACAGGCCAAATTTTGTTTTCACCATCTTTCTAGTTTTTTCCATCTCAATCAGGCTTGACCAACTCCCGTCTCGCCCTTTGATTTTTGACGGGAGATAGCATCTATAGCTATATTAAACAGTCGGTCATTGCCTGGCCTTGTCAAGAGATCTTGACATTCTCTATAGCTTCATCTAATGAAGAGCGTAAAGACAAAAATTTCTCTAAACGAACCAATTTAACAGTTTGATTTACACGGGCATTGGAAACTATTTGCAACGTACCTTCTTCATATTGTTTGGTATGCTTTACCAGTTGTACGAGTGCTCCTAACCCAGAGCTATCAACAAAGTCTATTTTGGACAAATCCAAAATAATGTTTTTTGGCCCTTGATCAATTTTTGTCTTCAGCGTTTTGTTAAAAGTACCTTCTGAAAAGGCATCTAGTAACCCTGTTAGGCGGAATAGCTGGTAGTTATTCCTCTCTTCATGAGTGCATCTCAGGCTAACAGTCAGGGCTAATGGCTTAGGCTCAGGAATAACACCCTCCTAGCTTGATTTTGCATAAGTCGAATGTCAATTATACTTTTTTATGTAAAATTTGTCTACTCCTAAAGATCACTTATTTTGAAAGACAAATGATGCAAAAAAAAATTGTACAATTTAAGTAAGGAATACACAAAATTTGCAGGCAAAATCCTACTTTGATTTCGAGGCTTTAGCTTTCCGCTCATCTTGCATTAGCTGGACAAAACGTTCAAACAAGTAATCAGCATCGTGGGGACCGGGGCTGGCTTCAGGGTGGTATTGTACTGAGAACAAAGGTAAAGATTTATGTCGTAAACCGGCAACAGTTTGGTCATTCAAGTTAAGATGTGTAATTTCTACCTCAGTAGCTAAAGAATCTGGATGAATCGCAAATCCATGATTTTGACTTGTAATCTCCACTTTTTGCTGTAAACCTGCTGGCTGATTGAGACCACGGTGGCCAAACTTTAATTTAAAAGTGTCGGCTCCTAAAGCAAGACCGAGGACTTGGTGTCCCATACAAATACCAAAAACAGGTTTAGATGATTTAAGTAACTCTTTAGTAGTCTCAATACCTTCGTTAACAGCAGCGGGGTCTCCTGGGCCGTTGGACAGGAAAATACCATCTGGGTTGTGCTTGAGAATTTCTTCTGGTGGCGTATTAGCAGGAACAACTACAACTCGACAACCATAGCTAGCTAAACGTCGTAGGATATTTTTTTTCACTCCAAAGTCAATGGCCACTACTGTATACTTTTCTCCACTGTAACCAGAAACAGAAGGATTAAACTCCCAAGCTGCATTAGTGGGTTCAGACCATTGATAAACTTCTTTAGTTGTTACTCCCTGAACTAAATTCAATCCTGCCATACTAGGGGCAGACTGAACTTTTTGTAGCAATTCAGTTGGGTCTAGAATTTCTGTAGAAATTGCCCCATTCATTGCTCCTAAAGTCCGAATTTTTCGAGTTAAAGCACGAGTATCTATACCATAAATTCCAGGAATTTTATGTTCTATAAGATACTCTGACAAAGATTGAGTTGAGCGCCAGTTACTAGGACGTGGACAAATATTACGAGCGATCGCACCTTTGATTTGTGGTTGATTGGACTCTTCATCTTCAGGATTAACTCCTGTATTTCCCAATTCTGGGTAGGTAAAAGTAACAATTTGCCCACGATAACTTGGGTCTGTGAGAACTTCCTGATAACCAGTCATTCCTGTGTTAAATACCACTTCTCCAATGGTAGTTCCTGGAGCGCCAAAAGATAAGCCACGGTAAGAAGTTCCATCTGCTAGTACCAGAAGAGCAGGTTGAGGTGAGATTGACATTTTAATTCCTCTCAATTAATTAGTATTTAATTTAACTAGCTATCAGCTTTTAACAGCTTGGGTTAAAATCCCATTCTAAACGTTAAAAAAATTATCCTAATGATTCTACTGACTGCTTCTTTAAATATTAGGTCAGAATATTTACTTAGGTCATTGAGAATATATTAGGTTTACGAAAAATGTAGTAGTCACAAGTACAGATTACATTCATCAATTAAATAAGATAAAATTAGCTTAAAGTTTAAAACTTAACAATAAACAAATAATTGAAATTCTTAAAAAGTAATTAATTATGATGGAAAATTCTTCACTCTACAATTCTACTGATAGAAATCTAATTAAGCACAAACAACAGGTGAAAACGATCTTTTGGCAAATACCATCAATATTAGTGACTACATTAATTTGTACTGCAGCGATCGCTCAAGAATATCCAGGATGTTTTATGCTTGATGAAGTTGGAAATAGGAAGGACTTAACAATCTCAATTTGTCGTCTGTTTCCAGAAGACTTACCAGAGGAGGTATCAACTTCGAGTACCGCAGAAGGAATATACGAAATTCCGATTAAAAGTCGTCGGGGTGGTACTCCTGTAATTGATGTGACTTTTAATGGTAATCAAACTTATGAAATGCTTCTAGATACTGGTGCTACTTCTACTTTAATTACTCAAGAAATGGCAACAGCTTTGAAAATTGTGCCTTTTGGACAAGGAACTTTTACTTTAGCTGATGGTAAAAGTGTAGAACTAGAAGTTGGTATTGTTGGTTCTGTTTCTGCTGGAGGTTTAACAATTAACCAGTTTAGAGTTGCTGTTGCTCCTGAAGAGAAGGAAAGGGGTTTGTTAGGACAAAACTTTTTTGGTATTTATGATATGACAATTAAGGAAGATGTAGTAGAGTTGCGGGCACGTTCTAATAGCTAATTTCATGTCTGGTAGTATTAGAGTGTGGGGAGTGGGGGAGTAGGGGAGTAGGGGAGATTGAATGTTAAAGTAATTATAGAATTATCAACATATACTATATAACTGGATTCTATATCAGGAGGGAAGAAGAGGGAGTTTTAAGGTATAAGAAGGAGAAAGTTGTTTTGATCGCTTAATTTCACGGGACTATCATACATAAATTATCAATTATTTCCCCCTACTCCCTACTCCCTACTCCCTATTCCCTCTTCTATTGAGACATCTAATGATTTAAGAACTTAACCAACTGCTCTAACTTCAACCAAGCGGCTCCACTTTGGAGAATATCTTTAGCTTTAGCAATACCTTCTGCATGAGCTTCTAGTGGTACAACACCTGCTACTTGTAGGGCAAGAGAACTATTGAGAGCAACTACATCTGTCTGTGCAGAAGTTCCCTTACCTTGGAGAACATTCTGTAAGATTTCAGCATTTTTTTCTACCTCCCCGCCCTGTAAAGCAGTTATAGGAGCCAAATTTAATCCTAAATCTTGGGGGTTGACAGTTGTCATTCGTACCTCACCATTGGATAAAATAGCCAGATCAGTAATATCACCTAAACCAGCTTCATCTAGTTTTTCTCTGCCGTGGAGAACGATCGCCGATCTTAACTCCAATATTCCTAAAGCTTGAGCTATGGTTTCTACTAAATGAGAATTAAACACTCCTATAACTTGACCTTGAGGACGTAAAGGGTTAACTAAAGGACCCAAAAGATTAAACACAGTTCGTACTTTTAAAGTGCGACGTAGAGGAACTACAGATTTCATTGCTGGATGCCAACCTGGTGCAAACAGAAAAGTTACTCCTACCTCAGATACTGCAGATATTACTTTTTCCGTGGGGGCGCTCAAACGTATTCCCAATGCTTCCAATACATCAGCAGAACCAACTTTACCAGAAGCAGAACGGTTTCCATGTTTAGCTACTGGCACTCCGGCCGCAGCTACCACAAAAGCAACAGCAGTAGAAATATTGAATGTTGAAGCTCCATCTCCACCAGTACCGCAAGTATCAATGACTGGATATTTGGAGTTGGTGATGGGAGTAGAGCGATCGCCATCTTCTTTTGTTAAGGATAAAGACTGTAATACTTTTGCCATACCTGCTAATTCTTCTGCAGATACACCTTTAGCTTGCAGGGCAGCTAAAATTGCTCCTGATAGAACAGGTGGAATTTCTTCTTGCAGCCATCCTTGCATTAAATTCGATGCTTGAGATGAAGATAAAGATTGGCCATCAAGTAACTGCTGTAATAAACTCGGCCATTCATTAGTAGAAGAGTTAATCATTGATATACCTTGTTGGTTTTGAGCAATAGAACCAGTCATATCTAAAAGTAAATATACATTTTTCCACTATCTAATTATCTTATGTTTATCTTGTATATGTATCTTTGAAAAGAATATTTTCCACAATCAAGCATAAGTCTACAAAAAAAAGTCAAAAGTCAAAGACATTTATTTTCAACTTTCTCTACAGTAATTTTATTTTTAAGATAATGGTCGCATATTTAAGCCAAAAAGTTATAAATATGTCAAGATATATAATAACTAAAAGGGTACATTAATTCAATAATAAACTTCTTCAGTAGGTAAAAATAGTTACATACAATTATCAATCTGGAACGGGAAATTTGAATGATTAATCTTCAGAAAAGCCAAGAGACATTACAGCAAATGGAAGATAAATATCACAGTATATTTGAGAATAAAGTTGTAGGAATTTACCAAACAACACTTGAAGGAACCTACATTAGTGCTAATGCTACACTAGCTCGCATCTATGGTTATGACTCTTCTACAGAAATGATTGCTGCATTGGCAGATATTAAAAATCAACTTTATGTAGATTCTCAGCGACGTGACGAATTTGTTGATATTTTACGAGAAAAAGGAGAAGTTTCCGAATTTGAATCCCAGATTTATCGCAGAGATGGTACAATAATTTGGATTGCTGAAAATGCCTGGGTAGTTCGTGATCGCCAGAAAAATTTTTTATATTATGAAGGATTTGTTGAAGATATTACCAGACGTAAACAGACAGAAGTTGCTTTGCAAGAAAACGAAGAAAGACAAAGATTATTAATAGAAAGTGTTCAAGATTATGCCTTATTTATGTTGGATGCTGACGGATATATAGTTAGCTGGAATTCTGGAGCAGAGCGTATTTATAAATATCAATCCGAGCAAGTTATTGGTAGACATTTATCGACTTTTTATACTCAAAAAGATATTAAAAATAACCTACCAGAGAAAGAATTAAAAATTGCTCAAGAACAAGGTAAATTTGTGAGAGAAAATATCTGTTTGAGGCAAGATAAAACGCAATTATGGACTAGTGTAATTACCACAGCTTTGTATGATAATAACGAACAATTACGGGGTTTTTCTCAAGTGACAAGAGATATTACTGAGAGTAAACAAGCTAGAGCTATCCAAACAGGATTAATTGCTACTATACAAGCTTCAGAAAAAAAGTTTCGCGATTTATATGAATCTACTCAAGATGCGGTTTTATTCATAAATGAACTAGGCTTTATTGATTGTAACTCTGCTGCCTTAAAATTATTTTGCTGTAGTAATAAATCAGATTTGTGTGGAAAACTCCCTTGGCAATTCAGCCCTCTAAAACAGCCTGGAAAAGAAAATTCAAGTACGAAATTTCAACGTTATTTAGAAATAGCATTACACAGAGGTATAAGTCGTTTTAATTGGCGATATAAACGTTTAGATGGTTCTGAATTTCCGGCAGAAGTTTTCTTAACTTCTATGAAGTTTGATGGTAGAGATGGTTGGCAAGCAGTAGTTTTAGATATTAGCAATCGGGTGTTAAAAGAAAAAACACTAAAGCAGGCAAATGAGGAGTTAGAAAAGCGGGTAGAAAAACGAACAATTGAACTACAGGAAGTAGTTGAGCGATTACAGAAAGAGATATCTGAACGTCAACAAGTAGAAGCAAAGTTACGATTATCGGAGGAAAAGTTCTCAAAAGCATTTCGTTGTAGTCCCAACCCGATCAGTATTACTACTTTTGAGAATGGGCGGTTTATCGAAGTAAATGATGGTTTTTTGAAGATAATGGGTTATTGCCGTGAAGAAATAATCGGTTTGACTGCACAAGAGTTGAAAATATGGGTATATCCAGAAGCAAGAACTGAATTTATACAGAACTTACAACAGCAAGGAGTTGTGAAAAATCAGGAATACGAGTTCAGAGTTAAATCTGGTGCAATTAGAGTATGGTTGTTGTCTGCAGAGATTATTGATATTGGTAATGAACTTTGTTTGTTAACAGTTATTACAGATATTACTGAACGCAAACATGCAGAAAAAGCTTTATATGAAAGTCAAAGAAAATTAGCTACTTTAGTGAGTAATTTGCCAGGCATGGCCTATCGTTTTTGCAACGATCTACATCGAAGTGTGGAATTTGTAAGTGAAGGTTGCTATTCATTAACTGGTTACCGAGTCAAAGATTTTTTTGGTTCACAGAAAATATTTTTATCACAATTAATTCATCAAGAAGATCGACAACGTTTATGGAATGCTATACGGTTTGCTGTACAGGAAAATAAGCATTATCAAGTAGTTTATCGAATTACTACTAAAACTGGAAAAATTAAATGGGTTTGGGAACAGGGAATAGGAGTATTTTCGGAGTCAGGAAAATTAATAGCTTTAGAAGGTTTTATTACAGATATTACTGAGAGTAAAAATGCAGAATCAGCACTAAAGCAATCTCGAAATGAGTTAAGACAACAAAAGCGAAAATTAGAAAATACTTTGCAAGAACTGAATGAAGCGGAGACGACTTTAACTAATAGTGAAAAGATGTCTAGCTTGGGTGAATTAATAGCAGGAATTGCTCACGAAATTAAGAATCCTATAACTTCTGTTTATGGAAATATAGTCCATTTGAATCATTATGTTCAAGACATGATGAATTTACTAAATCTTTATGAAGAATATTGTTCCGATCCACCAGATTACATTAAACAAGAATTTGAGGAGATAGATCTAGATTTTATGAGGCATGATTTGCCCAAGGTAATATCAGCAATGCAAATAGGGACAGAAAGAATTAGTGATATTGTGAGTTCTCTGCGTAATTTCTCTCGTAAAGATGACGTGAAAAAAACTCTGATGAGTTTTCATGATGGTATTAATGGTACTTTAGTAATTCTCCAAAATCGTTTTAAAGGGCGTGGAAAAAAACCTGAAATTAAAGTTCATAAGGAGTATGGAGAATTGCCTTTAGTAGAATGTTATGTTGGTATGATAAATCAGGTATTTATGAATTTAATTGGTAATGCTATTGATGCTTTAGAAGAGGCTTTTGAAAATGATAATTGCCAAGATAAAACTCCTACTATTAAAATTAAAACAGAAGCTATATCAGACAAAGTTATAGTGAAGATTATAGATAATGGTTTAGGTATGGATGAGGAAGTTAAGAAGCATTTATTTGAGCGATTTTTTACTACTAAACCGGCAGGGAAAGGTACTGGTTTAGGTTTGTCTATTAGTTATCAAATTATTGTGGAAAAACACAAGGGAAAGTTGAGTTGTATTTCTACCCCTGATGAGGGAGCAGAGTTTGTCATGGAAATTCCGATTACACAGCCAGTATAATGTTTTGGTCAAAAGTGAAGTAATTTTTGATGATATTATACAATTTTGAAAAAAAATTCTATAGTTATGCAAGATTTCAATGATTAAGTAATTATTAGGATTCAATAATGTTTTGAGCGATTATTAGCCAGTGATTGTATATTATTCAGCGTTGGTAATTGATGGGATGATTTATATTTTGGGGTAGCGCTCTGTAACCCACCTCAGTTAATCATTGGGGGATTGCCCCTACAAATTTCATCCTGTAATTTACCAACGCCGAAATACGGCGTTGGTAAATGAAGGTATGATGAGGAAAGAATGCGTGCGCTAAACAGTTAGAAGTTTTTGAGTGAATGGTACAGGAATATCTCTGAATTTAAGAAGCGTGAATTAATAATTTCACTCTCATCTCCCAGCATAATTTCAGACTTAGAGTAATATCATGTCCGGTTGAACAGTTATAAATAAACGACGAAGGAGTCAGGAGTCAGGATTCAGGATTCAGGAGGGAAGAAAGAAGAAGTAAAGAGAAACTTTTTTTTATAACTAATTATCCGGACATGATATAACCTACAAACCCATACCATTAACGTACATAGTTAGATATTCATGTTTTAGCTCATCTTTTGGAGCTTCTTTGTGTTTGATAACAGTCTAAAAACTGTCGAGAGACAATCAACACAGATGTAATTCTGTTTTCCTTTGTTTTTTCCATTTTTGTTAACGTGAGTTGATTGGCATTCAGGACATTGCATTCAAGTTCACCTATAAGGTTTTGGGAAACATTATACCCTAATTTACCAACGCCATTAATTATAATACTGTAGGTTGGGTTAAGCGATCGCGCAACCCAACAAAAATATATTGATGTGGGATTTTATTCCTGAGATTGATGCTGGGTTTATTCTACACATAAACTGCGCTAACATTCCTCATATTGATGTGAGATTGAATTCCTAAGATTGATGTTGCGTTTCCCAAGTTCAACCCAACCTACAAAGCTACTAAAATTCATCGAATTCTTCGCACAAATCTTGTAACTGCTGATGCTGTAATCTTCTCGAAGAACGGCGATACTTTTTACTAACTAACTTCGGTTCCAACTTTTGTTCGCCACCTGACTTTATTTTTGCCTTCCAGTTTGACTCAACATCAGGTTTTTGTTGCAAAGCTTCTTGATGCGCGATCGCCTCTTCTAAAAACATCAAATAATATTCATACCTATCCCAATGACCCCTGACTACACAGTTAGGTTCATCCCGATGCAAACAGTCACTAAATTGACAACTTCCTTCTTCTAAATACTGTCGCACTTCTGGAAACAAATACCCCAACTCCAAAGGTTCGCACTCTAACTGTGGTTGATTAAAACCAGGCGTATCTGCCAATAAACCCCCAGTCGGTAGCTCAAATAATTCAACGTGACGAGTAGTATGTCGTCCCCGTGACAACTTTCCTGATACTGCAGCTACTCTTAAATTAATATGAGGAATCAAATAGTTAATTAAACTTGACTTCCCAACTCCAGAAGGACCAGAAATTACAGTAATTTTATTTTTCAGTTTTTCCCACAGAGAAGGCGAACTATCTTTTGCTAACCCCAAACCTACATCTGTTTCCACACTAATAAAGAATGGATTGTAACCCCACTGAGAAATTTTATTGCGCCATTTCTTTATTTGCTCTGGTGTGACAAGATCGCACTTATTCAAACATAAACATACCTCTAAACCTGTTGACTCTGCCTTTACTAAAAATCTCGTTAAAGCAACAGGGTCTAAATCTGGTTCTGCCATAGCAAACACTAACATTACCTGGTTTGCATTAGCTACAGGAGGACGGTCTAGTTCTGTTGTTCTTGGCAAAACCTCAGCAACAGCTCCTCGTCCACCTGCCCAGTCAGGATCTTCTATCACCACGCGATCGCCGACCATTACTTTCTGGCCTATTTTCTTCAATCGCGATCTGCGGGTACACAGGAGTTGGGTAAAATTTTCTGTTGTTTTTTTTACCAAATCATTTTTTGTATCGAGCTTAACTTGGTAAAAATTTGCTTGGACTGCTACAACTGTCCCTACCAAATCCTTATTTGCTTCTAAGATATCACCCTCTTCTGAACAACTCATGCAACCGTTTCCGGACGACGTACCTTCAGGATAAAATATTCAGAGCGATCGCTTATTTCTTCTATTTGATAACCTTCTATCATCAAACTATCAGGTACTTGCTCTATTGGTTCTCCTTGGTCTAGCCAAACTTCCAAAATTTCTCCAGGCATCATTTTTTCTAGGTGTAGTTTTGTCTTGACAAAATTAATTGGACAGGGAGTACCTCGCAAATCTATTTGGGCATCTGGTATTTTTTGCTGCTGAATTTGAGGTTGATAATCCATAATTTAATATTGTCTCTCCAATATCTTAGTTTTTAATAGTATAGTTCCAATCAATTATTATCAGGAAAGACAGAGGGCAAGAGGCATAAGGGAATTCTGACCGAATAATTAAGGATTAAAGCCTCTCCTTTAAAGGAGAAACGAGAAAAAATTTTCCTTTGAGCCAATCCTCTTCTTTTCAAGGAGAGGTAATTGTTAATAATTAATAATTAATTATTAATTGTTGAATCCTGTCCTCTCTCTGCCCGTGACCTAAGGGAACAAGGGTATAAAACCCCAAGGTCTACACGGTGTCTACAATTGGTTGAGGTATAAAACCCTAACCAATTGTTCCTTCTGCCCTCTGCTATCTGCCTTCTGCCTTTGTTTATTCCCTTTCTTGATCATTTTTGGTGAAATAAGTTTCCTAAAAATCCTTCTATGCCACCTTTTCCAATACGATCGCCCTTAATACTTGCTAGTTTTTCCAGCAACTCACGTTCTTCAGGAGTAATTTTTGTGGGAATATCTATTACTATTGTAATGAGATGGTCACCACGGCTTACCGGATTACCCAATTTCGGTACTCCTTTATCTTCTAAAGTTAGAACAGTATTTGGTTGAGTACCTGCTGGAATTATTAATTCTGCTTTGCCATCAACTGTATTTATCTCCAAACTACAGCCCAAAATTGCTTGTAAATAACTAATTTTTATTTCAGATAGAATATTAATTCCATCTCTTCTAAACTCTGAGTCCTTTTTGACCCCCAAGAAGACATACAAGTCTCCAGGTGGTCCACCCATCTTACCTGCATCTCCTTCTTTAGATACTCGTAACTGAGTACCATTGTCTACCCCTCCTGGGATAGTAATTTTTATTTTTTTTGTAACCTCATTTTGCCCACGCCCACTACAGGTTTGGCACTTTTCTTCTATTGTTTGCCCAGTACCATTACACGAAGGACAAACTGAAACTTGAGTAAAACTTCCGAAAGGAGTCCTTGTTGCCCGGCGTACTTGACCAGTTCCTCCACAAGTAGAACAAGTTTTGGGTTTTGTGCCTGGTTTGGCACCCGAACCGTTGCAAGTTTCACAAACCTCTAAATGTTTGATTGTTAGTTCTTTATCTCCACCAAATACAGCTTCGTGAAAATCCAGATTCAGGTCTATGCGTAGGTCATCACCTCTAACTGGACCTGTACGCCTACGCCCTTGTGTCCCCATTCCTCCAGAAAATCCACTGAAAAAGCTTTCAAATATATCAGCGAAACTGTCTGAAAAATCTGTGGAGAAACCTTGCGCTCCTGCTCCTGATACTCCTGCTTCCCCAAAGCGGTCGTAACGAGCTTTTATTTCTGGGTCTGAGAGAACTTCGTAAGCACGATTTATTTCTTTAAAGCGTTCTTCTGCTCCTGGCTCTTTGTTCACGTCTGGGTGGTACTTACGAGCCAAGCGACGGTAAGCACGCTTTAGTTCCTCTTTATCTGCTGTACGAGAAACACCTAGAATTTCATAATAATCGCTGGCCATAGAGCTGATTGCCTAGAATTTAGTGTTAATATGTGTATTTTTTAAATTTTATCTTTTAATTACCCAACAGATACATCAAGCTCGGCAATTCCCACCAAAAGTCGGGAAAACCGTTCATAGCAACGTGACGGCAGAACCATCAGCGTAGGAAGTATCTCGCAATGCTTTGAGAACAATTCCCAAAGCGCCATTCCCATCTTTCGGTATTGAGTGGTCGCAATGCTAACATTTAAAATGCTTTGAGCCTCCTAAATTTTGATGAAGACTACCGCCCGATCGTACAAGTTTTGGAAGTATATTCCTCAGTTACATCTATATACGGTTGCCCCTCGTTTTCAAGCCTGGAACTTAAGAGTTTGTTTTAAACAACAATATGCCCAATTTAGCATTTGGCGGACTTACGCAGGAGGAAAGGTTTGCGTTTTTTATCTCTTGACTTGGCAACTTTATGGGATGACTCAAGAGTTGGGAGAAAGATGACGCGATACTTGTATGTGTTCATCTTAATATTATTAGACTATTTACCTGAAATTGCCAGGGATTCTAAAATCTAGTCAATACAACCTTACAGCTAGAGTTAGCTGCAAGTACTACATTATTATCTTATATTATTATATCAAAAATTTCATCCGCATTCTCATCAAACTCCAACTAAGTTCCCAATTTAACGGCCACCTTATTATTATGGAGCAGGACTTTTTGCGACTGAAGATTAAAAATATCGAGTGATCGTGTTATCTGACCTTAAATTTACCAATATCATATTTATCCCTACTCTAACACTTTAACATAGACTTTTTTGTTAATAAAAATCTTACTCCAGTTAATCACCACATTATTTTTATTAGTGACTGATTTAATACCCCACTGTCAACTATGCTTTACCCATTCACATCTTTCTTAACATTTATTTTTCAAAGAGCAGGGAGAAGGATTTATTAATTTACTAATATCATAGATAGTGCTAAAAGTCAAGCTACCTACTCTCCTCAAATATCAAAACCACTAACCAATAGAGCTTTCAAGATTGTAAAAAATTATGTTGGTGATGGTAAGCCGTCAACGGGGGTGCTTAAAATTACTTAGGGCGATCGGACACCAAGTTGCCGTTAGTTGACTATCCATAAGCAATTAGACCTTCTTTCTTCTTCCTTCTTCCTTCTTCAATGCTATAGGAATGGATTTTTTCCAAATTCACTCTCAGGTTCTTCAGTTGATTTTTCAACCTTAACTGAAGTTGCCTCCTTTTTAGTAAGATTACTATCAATTGGTGTATTAGTTTCTTCTTCTAAAGTTTCTTTTTCTGAGGTTTCTTCTTCTGTAATTTCTGAATCTATAGGAAGCTGAGTAATCTTCCCTTTTTCTGGTGAATCTATCTTTTCACCCCCACTTTGGTCGTATAAAGTTTCACCCAAAGCAAAAAGCTTTTTCCTGAATTCTTCAATGTGCTGATTTAACTGGTCATAATTATTTTCAGTTCTTGAGTTAATGAGAACTTGCTTGAAATGTTCATAGCTTTCTTCAAGTTCTGTTGCTAACTGTTCATCAATAAAATCACCATGTTCTTTGATAGTTGCTTCGTAATTGTATAGAAGAGTATCTGCTTGATTTCTCAATTCTGCTAATTTTTGTTGTTGAATATCCTGTTCTGCATAAATTTCTGCTTCTTGTTGCATTCGTTGAATTTCTGCTTCATTCAAACCACCTGTATTACTAATTTCAATACTTTGTTCTCTACCCGTGCCCAAATCTAAAGCCTTAACTTTCAGAATTCCATTAGCATCAATATCAAAGTTAACTTCTATTTGAGGCACCCCTCTAGGAGCTGGAGGAATTCCTTTCAGTAAAAACTTACCTAGACTTTTATTATCTTTCACCATTGCCCGCTCACCTTGAAGGACATGAATTTCTACAGAAGTTTGTCCATCCACGGCAGTAGAATACATCTGAGAGCGACTGGTAGGAATTGTAGTATTCCTTTCTATTACCTTGGTATATATTCCCCCTAAAGTTTCTAACCCCAGGGATAAAGGAATCACATCTAATAGCAAAAGTTCTTTAACTTCACCACCTAAAATACCAGCTTGAATTGCTGCTCCCGATGCCACAGCTTCATCGGGATTCACGGAAGTATCAGGAGTTTTAATGTTAAAATAATTACTTATTACTGCTTGAACTACTGGTATTCTAGTAGACCCTCCCACAAGAATAATTTTATCTATATTTTCTGGTGTCATACCAGCATCTTTAAGAGCTTGTGCCACTGGTTTAACCGTGCTTTTAGTAAGACTTTGTACTAATTTTTCAAATTTAGCACGAGTTAATTGGGTCTCTAAATGTTTTGGCCCTGTTTCGTCAGCAGTGATAAATGGTAAATTTATATTGGTAATCTTGGCAGAAGATAGTTCGATTTTAGCCTTTTCTGCTGCCTCTCGCAGTCTTTGTAGCGCCATTTTATCTGCCGATAAGTCAGTACCTTCCCGGTCTCTAAACTCCTCTACCAACCAACGGACTAAATAATTATCAAAATCATCTCCTCCTAGATGGTTATTACCGGAGGTTGCCTTAACTTCAAATACACCATCTCCTAACTGTAAAATCGAAACATCAAAAGTCCCACCACCAAGGTCGAATACTAAAATAGTCTGGTCTTGGTCTTGCTTATCTAAGCCATAAGATAAAGAAGCAGCAGTTGGTTCATTGATAATTCGCAGCACTTCCAGACCAGCAATTGTTCCTGCATCTTTAGTTGCTTGTCTTTGTGCATCTGTAAAGTAAGCGGGTACTGTGATTACTGCTTGAGTAACAGATTCTCCTAAATATTTTTCAGCATCCTGCTTCATTTTTTGCAGAATCATCGCTGAAATTTCTTGAGGTGTATAATTCTTACCTCTTATCTGGACATTTACAGTATTATCTTTACCCTTAACACAGGTATATGGAACTCGGGAACGTTCTTCTTCTGTATCGTCCCATCTTCTCCCAATAAACCTTTTGATACTGTAAACTGTATTTACTGCATTGTTTACTGATTGTCTCTTTGCTAGTTGGCCAATTAAGCGTTCGTTCCCTTTCGCAAATCCCACAATACTTGGTGTTGTACGCCCACCTTCTGAGTTGGAAATTACAATTGGTTTGCCCCCTTCTAAGACGGCCACACAACTATTAGTTGTCCCTAAATCAATGCCAATGACTTTTCCCATAGTGCTTCGGCGTTCTTAAATAGTCAAAAATATTTTGAGTTTTTTTAGTAAAGTTGTATTCAGAACAAATCAAGTAATCTCGGTAAGATTTTAGATTGAAATTTTTACACTTGTATTTTCTTTTAGCTAATTTTGAATAGTGTGAATACAACTTACTAAGTGTGGTGATTAAACAAAAATATGGAAGTGTTTTAACATATCCAGGGGTTGAAACACCCTGGATTTTGTGGTTAGGCTACCGCATAGAGGGATAAACCCGCTTATGGTTGAAACCTGTCAACAGACTCCTAGACTCCTCGGCATAGATCAAAATCTAGCTGTGAGGTTACTTTTTTTTTTAGCTTTGAGAGTGGTTTTACTCAAAATGCTGGAGCAATAAATCGCTGCTTTAGCTGCCTTCTTACTTTTCGGTGTCAAATGCGGAGCTAACAGCTTTGCTAGGAAATATCATTCCCGTCTCCTATCTACCGGAGTTTAACTCCAAACAGCTAAAGGTCATGGCGACAAACCTTATTCTTAATCGCATTCAACAATTATACCAGACGTTGAAACCGGGATTTCTCCAGCGTGTAGTTATTCTACCAGGGGATAAATCTTCTGGGAACTTTCGGACTGCCATTTTTTACCTTTAACCTTCTGGATCAGTTTGAGTTTCTTCTGTAGATTCTACAGGTTCTGGAGCTGTGGCTACTTTTACCATGGCGTGTCGGAGGACACGATCTCCGAGAGTATATCCCCGCACTAACTCTTCTGTCACAGTTCCTTCTGGATATTCTGTTGTTGCTTCTCGCATTACTGCCTCATGTAGATTTGGGTCAAACTCTTGATCTTGTGGACGCATAGGAGAAACTCCCAGTCGTTTGAGAGTATCTACCATTTGCTTATAGACAGTCTGATAGCTCTTGTGGATATTCATTTCTCCATCATTAGCTGGTTTAATTTGAGAACGAGCACGGTCAAAATTGTCAATTACTGGTAATAATTCGATGATTGTCGAGCACTTGACTTGTACATCCAGTTCTTCTTTTTCTTTTTGTGTACGTTTACGGAAGTTCTCAAAGTCTGCGGCTAGTCTTTTGTATTGAATATCTTTCTCTTCTAGCTGAACTTTGGTAGTTTCTACCTGAGTTTGCAGAGATTCATTTGCCTCTTTTAAAAGAACTATATTCTGTGACATTTGCTCGAAGCTCTGTTGATTTATAGAACCATTATCTTCAGATACTTCCTCAATATTTTCAAGTTTTTGAGATGAGTCTAATTCTGCGTTTGCCTCAACCACTTCCATATTTTCATGTATTTCTTGATTTGTTGTTTCTGCTGATGGTATCTCTCCTACCATTTAATTTTCTCCTGGATACTGACGGTTGTTACTGCTTTTAATTTTGCTTTTTTCCTCTGATTTATTCAGAATAAAAAGCACTATGGAAACACTGATTTTTAACTGCGCTATATGATTATTACCACCTTTAAACTTATTAGTTATCAGGTTTTTAGCGCCAAGCTTATAAGCTTAATATTAGCAAATATTAGCAATTATAGTAGTTTATAGAAATTATAGGGTACTTGATTTTTTAGCAAAATACCTAACCAATTTCTTTGCTAAAAATTTGCTAATATTACTAATTAAGTCTATGTCACAAATAAAATTATGGTTATTACTAGGAAAAAACTTAGTTATACTAAAGACAAAGACTCTTTTACAGATTTTAAACTAGAAAAGGTTAAGGTTGTTGGACTGGTCAACCATTAACATTAGTTTATTATGTAATAGTTAGGATATTCTTTAAAATTAACATAGATTGCAATACTATCTCAGTCACTCTGAAGTAGTTCCTGAGACCTCAACAATAAATAATAGGCTTTCCTAGTTCTATGGCCTGATGTTTTTCGTAAACATTGTGTCCCTGGAGATTTCTTGACTCTAGTTTCAGATTATACCGAATTATTTCATATTAACCAAGACATTTTTCTGGTCGATATTTTTACTGGCTATAGCTGATTGTAGCTGCTATATCAAACAAAAGAGAAAGTATTTCTATGCTATGTGAATTAAATTGCTAGGGTTTTTACAGTAACATGGTAATTACTGGCCTTAATTCTAATTTAGGAGTTTTGTATAATTGTAGACTATCCCTAGATTAACTTAACTAAAGCTATTCAAATACTCACAGACACAATATTAAACCAGGAAACAGGAAATACTTAATCAGTAAACTAAGTTAACGACTTGTTAAGCTGGTGTAAATTTCATCAAAAACTTAGGGAATACTTAGATTCAGGAGAATTTAATTTATCAGTCATGGCCCAAACCTCTTCACGGAATTCACGCACCGCTATAGTTGCCCTTAGCAATCTTTCTCCTTTTGGGAATAAACTGGTTCAAGCAGGCTATGTCAACATTGAACAATTCCAAAAATGTCAAGTTGAAAGCCGTAAAACCGGTAAATCTTTGACAGATCTGCTCCAAGCTCTAACAGGACAAGCTTTACCTCCAGAATTACTGAGGCATTACAAAAAGCAGCAGCTATTTGAACTAATGATTTTCTATGGTGTAGCTGCCTTTGACCCAGAAATAACTCAAATTCCACCACAACAAGTATGTTATCTCATTGACACAGTAATTCCGATAGAAACTTGTCGTCGTAACCGAATTATACCACTATTTAGCCACGAAACTCATTTGGCAAATCAGTTAGTCCAAGCTGGCAAAATAGATAAAAACCAAATGTTAAAAGTTTTGACTCAAAGAATTGGTTCACAAGGTACATTCGTTGAGGAATTAGAGAAGTTTGCTGGAGATTCACTGCCGTCAAATTTGCTGAATGAACATGAAAAACAGCAACCCTTTGTGATGGTAGCAATGGCCGATCCTGATAACCTCCAAGCTTTAGATGAACTGAAAAATAAAATTCTCAGACATCGTGGATTAACTTTACAGCGTCTGGTCATTACTCCAGAAGATTATCAACACCTAATTAACTACTACTTAGACGAGCAAACGAAAAAGGACGCTGTTGCTGCGAAAAAGGCAGAAGAAAAAGAGTTAGAGCTGGAGTCAGGATTTTTTGAGACTCAGCAATTAGAAGAAGCTGAAGATGAGAATGCGGTAGAGGACATAGCACAAAGCATCTCTGAAGCTGAAGATGCTCCTGTGATTAAGGCTGTTAATGTAATTTTAGTGAAAGCTCTGACTGAGGGAGTATCAGATATTCATGTGGAACCCCAAGAGGAATTTATCAGAATTCGGATGCGTAAAGATGGGGTATTGCAAGAATATTTTCGGTTTCCGAAAAAAGTTATCCCAGCTATTACTTCCCGCTTCAAAATTATTGCTAACTTAGACATTGCTGAACGACGGCAAGCTCAAGATGGTCGTATTCGTAAAGTATTTAAGGGACGTACTATTGACTTTAGGGTAAATAGTTTACCTAGTCGCTATGGTGAAAAGATTGTTTTACGGATTTTGGACAGCTCTAGTACCCAACTAGGGTTGGATAAGTTAATTACAGACCAGGATACTTTGGCTTTAGTGAGGGAAACTGCTAGTCGTCCATTTGGATTAATTCTGGTGACGGGGCCAACAGGTTCTGGTAAGTCTACTTCTCTATATTCTGTCTTGGCAGAACGAAACGATCCGGGTATTAATATAAGTACTGCAGAAGACCCCATTGAATATGCTTTACCTGGGATTACTCAGTGTCAAGTGATTCGAGAAAAAGACTTAACTTTTGCTAATATCCTCCGGGCATTTCTACGACAAGACCCTGATGTCCTACTGGTGGGTGAAACACGGGATAAGGAAACAGCAAAAACGGCTATTGAGGCGGCATTAACTGGACACTTAGTTTTAACAACCCTACATACTAATGATGCAGCAGGGGCGATCGCTCGACTTGATGAGATGGGAGTTGAATCTTTTATGGTCTCTGCTGCTTTGTTGGGTGTTTTGGCACAACGTCTAATGCGTAGGGTTTGTAGTGAATGTCGAATTCCCTATACTCCTGAACCAAAGGAGTTGACTCGCTATGGTTTAGTTCCTTCTCAGGAGCAGGATTATACTTTCTACAGAGCAAATACTATACCAGTTGAAGACCGCAGGGTATTGGCAGAAAGGGACGAACTTTGTAAAAAATGTGGTGGTCTAGGTTACAAAGGTCGTGTAGGTGTTTATGAATTTATGAAGTCTACAGAGCGACTACAAACTCTAATTACTCAAAGAGCACCTACAGAGCAAATTAAGGAAGTAGCAGTTGAAGAAGGAATGACTACTTTATTGCAGTATAGCTTGGATTTGGTCCGACAAGGTTATACCACTTTTGAAGAGGTGGAGCGGGTAACATTTACTGACTCTGGTCTGGAGGCAGAAATGAAACGCCAAGCTAAACAGAATCTAGTTTGTAAGTCTTGTAATGCTGAATTAGAGGCAGAATGGCGATATTGTCCATATTGTATGACACCCCGCTTTGAGTAGTTGAGGAGTAATTAACTTTTTAAGTATAGCAAATGCAACGTTTTTCGGGAGATTGAAATTATGTCTTTTATGATTGAAGATGTGTTGGAGTCCCTTGTAGAGCAGGGCGGTTCAGATATACATATCCAAGCTCGCGCTCCTATTTTTTTTAGAATTACTGGCCAACTTACGCCTCAGCCACAGTTTGGAGAAAATCTTGACCCACTGGAAGTGCAAAATCTGATTTTCCAAATGCTCAACAATATGCAGCGTAAGCATTTGGAGCAAAATTGGGAACTTGACAGTGCTTATGGTGTTAAGGGGTTGGCTCGTTTCCGTTTAAATGTTTATCGGGAGAGAGGTAGTTGGGCAGCTTGTATGCGTGCTTTGGCTTCTCAAATTCCTAATATTGATAAGCTTGGATTCCCGATGATTTTACGGGAGATGACTGAGCGACCAAGGGGACTTTTTCTAGTGACAGGGCCGACTGGATCTGGAAAAACAACTACTATGGCGGCTTTGCTAGATTTGATTAACCGTACCCGTTCTGAACATATTCTCACTGTTGAAGACCCTATAGAATATGTTTTTCCTAACGTTAAGAGTTTGTTTCATCAACGGCAAAAGGGAGAAGATACAAAAAGTTTTTCTAATGCTCTGAAAGGGGCACTTCGTCAAGACCCGGATATTATTCTGGTGGGAGAAATGCGAGACCTGGAAACTATTGCTTTGGCTAGTACCGCAGCAGAAACAGGTCACTTGGTATTTGGGACTTTACACACTAATTCTGCTTCTAGTACGGTAGACCGGATGTTAGATGTTTTTCCTCCAGAACAACAACCTCAAATTAGGTCGCAGTTGGCTAATTCTATTGTTTGTATTTGTAGTCAAAACTTGGTGAAAAAAGTTGGTGGGGGTCTCTGTGTTGCTCAGGAAATTTTGATTAATACTCCGGCGATCGCTAACTTAATTCGGGAATCTAAAAATGCTCAACTTTATTCTCAAATTCAGATGGGTAAAAAGTTGGGTATGCAGACTATGGAAATGTCTCTTGCCGATTTATATAAAGAAGGAAAGGCTACTTGGGCTAATGTGATGGCTAAAGCGGTAAAGCCAGATGAGTTAGAAGCTTTGATTGGTCCAGAACCTAAAGTGAAGGGAGAAAAAACTAAGGCTCGTCGTTAGATATTATTGGGCGATCAGTTGTCGGTAGTAGAGGAGTCAGGAGTATTAGAAGAACTTCATACAATCTTCCTTTCTCCATTCTACTGAGCAAAGTACTTTTGACAATCGTATGAAAAACAAACTTCTTGAGAGGTGGTAGGTGATAGTTAACGAAGTCAGAAGTCAGAAGTTGTTTTTGTAACGGGGATTTGAGTAAGCCTCCGAAAACATTTCGCCTTAAAAGGCAGGGTTGCGCGACCCAATTATTTTGATCAAAGAGGTTTTTTCGCTTAAGGTCTGATTTGGAAACAGAGTAAAGCTAATGATAATTAAAAACTTTTTCAAAAGCAATTTAAAATCACGCCACCTAAGCAAATAGTTGTTTGTTAAAGATTAAAAAAATGAGGAAAATAAACTATGACTAGCAATTTAGCCAGGAAAAAATCTAAAGGTGGATTAGAGGAACAATTAAAAGCATTTGAAGAAAAATTAAACGTCGCCCTTGCTACGATTACTGTTAAGGACTTAGCTGTTTTTGCACGTCAGTTTGCTGCGATGTTTAATGCAGGTGTGCCGATGGTCAGGTGTCTTAAAGTATTACAAGAACAAAGCTCTAATTATAAGATTAAATATGCTCTAAAAATGATTAGTGCAGAAGTGGAAGAAGGTACTGAATTGTCAGAAGCAATGAGGAAACATCCTGCTTGTTTTGATGAATTATTTCTGAGTATGGTGGCTGCTGGAGAGGTGGGTGGTGTCCTTGATGAAGTGCTTGAGCGTTTGGCAGTAATGTTGGAGAAAAATGCTAAGACTTTGAGTGAAATTAAGTCTGCTATGTCTTATCCAAAAACTGTTATGTTTATTGCTTTGGCAGTATTTTTTGGTATGACGACTTTTCTATTACCAACCTTTGCCAAAATTTTTGAAGAAATTGGTACTGAGTTGCCTGCTTTTACTGTTTTTATGTTAGGTATTAGTGCTTTTTGTAGAACTTGGCCTCCTATTCCTCAAGTAACGGCAATAGGCACAATTATTTTTATTTACGTTGTTTATACAATGGTTTATAAAACAGAGCAAGGTAGGCTATTTTTTGACAAAATATTTCTGAAACTTCCTATTTTTGGAGATATTATTGAGAAGTCGGCAGTGGCTCGCTTTTGTATGATTTTTGGTACTTTGACTCGCTCCGGTGTACCAATGTTGAAGTCTCTAGAAATTGTGAGAAATGTGGCAGGAAATGCGGCGATCGCTGAGTCTGTTGAGTATGCAAGGCAAGAAATTCAAAGTGGGGGAATGATTAGTTTAGCTCTGCAAGAAAAGAAAGTTTTTCCTTCTTTAGCAGTGCAAATGATGGCTATTGGAGAGGAAACTGGTGAGTTGGATGCGATGTTGATGAAGGTGGGTGCTTTTTATGAACAAGAAGTTGAAGAAGCCGTAAAATCTTTGACAAGTATGTTGGAACCTTTAATGATTGTTGTTATTGGTGCGATGGTTGGTGCGATTTTGCTTTCTATGTATTTACCTATGTTTAAGGTATTTGAAGATTTGTAGAGTGAATTGAAGAAGGAAGAAGGAAGAAGGAAGAAGAAAGGACCGAAGTTGGAAAAAACTTACGTTGTCTGAGTTTTAAACTTTTGAACTTCTGCACCCTTTCCTTCGACTACTATAACAACTTGTATTCCCTACTCCTATCCTAATTTTATAGATAAACTAGCTCTATTTTAAATAGTAGAAAAATTATAAGTTATATCATGTCTGTTGGTATCATTTGTGTAAAAGTTAGCGTGAATATCTACAGGGAATTTAAGTTTTTTTCTTGCTCTTTCTTAAGCTTTTTTTGCCTGTTCCCTGTTCCCTACCTTTGCTATACAATAGACATAGGCGTGATCATCAAAAATCAAATCAATTATCACACAGAAATTATCAATTATCTTCCCCTACTCCCTACTCCCTCTTTTCTGGAGAGGTCTAATACGGATGCTACCGGACATTATATTAAATATAAGAAAATATTAAAATTATTATGGTTATAAAAAAATCAGATTACGAAGCATTACTAGCAGAATATAGTAATTCACAAGCAACAATTGCACTACTTAAACAACATAGACCATACTTAGAAATGCTTCCCAGTATGCGTCGTCCAGAAGATAGTTTAATTGTGATTCCTCTACCTATTATTCGGTTAAGAAAACAGGGTGATGAGTCAGGAAAAACTGTTCCTTTGCCTTGCGATTTAGGAATTTTTATGTGTGACCCTGAGTGGAAGGTTAAGACAGGAGTAGAAATTTTTATTTTTATTTATAGACCTCAAGAAGACTTTTCCGATCTACTTAGTCGTTGGCGACAAACTCAGATTTTATTAAATAAGGAATATGAATGGGAAATGCCTCAAGGTTATAAACATATCTATTCTCAAGAAGCGGAAGAAGTTTATCCTTTATTTGTTTTATTTTCAGAGACTCCAGAAAGGATTAAAAGAGGATTGAATGGGGCAGCTTTACCTTTTGTTGTACAGCCTACTTTTGACTCGATAGAAATGGAAGTTGAGGAGTCGAATATTGAGATACAGACAATGTTATCTCAGATGGATGATGGGATTAATGATGGTTAAGAAAAACGGCGTTGCACAGTGATGAATGATTTTATATTTTTGATTAATAGGACTTTGGATTTGATAATTACTAGAATGACTAATTAATGGTTTTTTTTAGTCAAAGTCTAAACTAATTTTTGGTAGTATCATTCCATAATGTGCAACCTCAGAAAAACAGATGCTAAATTAAGGATTATTGTTTAATAATTTACCCACTGACATATAATAATATGAGTATTTGATTAGAGTTTAATTATGGCAAAAATTGGAGAAAACCAAAAGACTTTAAACTTAGCTCACATGATTAATCCTGTGATTGTACCTGAATCTTCCGATTTATTTGTGGCACAACCAATAACTTTTCAGACTATGAAAAATGCTCAAGCTCAGGCACAAGGAAAAGTTAATGTGACTTTATATTCAGCTCAGTATCCTGAAGATGAATCTATAGTTCCTGATGGTTTTGTTAAAACTCCAAATTTGGAAACTTCTGTGCTGGATGTGGGAAAATTTGCAGTTCCTAGAAAACTGCCATTAATTAAGGATATATTAGACAGACTGTATGAAGCTTCTCCAAATGCAGATTATTTAATTTATACAAATGTAGATATTGCTTTACAACCTCATTTTTATACAGACGTAGCTAAATTTATTGAACAAGGATATGATTCTTTTGCGATTAATCGACGGACTATATCTGATTCATATAAAAGTGTCGCAGATATACCTTTAATGTATGCTGAAAAAGGGCAGCCTCATCCTGGTCACGATTGTTTTGTTTTTAAGAGAAGTTTATATCCTAAGTTCAATTTAGGTTTGGTTTGTATTGGTACTATCTGGATTGGTAAATGTTTTTATATAAACTGTTTATTAAATTCAGATAAGTTTGCTCAGTTTAAAGATTTATATCTTACTTTTCATGTGGGGGAAGACGGAAATTGGAAGAAAAATAAGAAGAAATTTCAAGATTATACTTTGCATAATTCTCAGGAAATGATCAAGATAATGAAGAAATATGAAAAAATTCAGCAGCTTCCTTACGCTCCCTTTTTTGAACAAAATTTGGCAATAGTTAAGCGGCTAGAACAAGAGCAAAAGTGGTATGGCTTTATCATCAGAAGGCAGCGATTGGTTAAAAATTGGTTAACATCTTTACTAAATAATGGAAAGCGTTAAA
The DNA here is from genome assembly GCF_010692685.1 of Okeania sp. SIO2F5. Classification (NCBI taxonomy): domain Bacteria; kingdom Bacillati; phylum Cyanobacteriota; class Cyanophyceae; order Oscillatoriales; family Microcoleaceae; genus Okeania; species Okeania sp. SIO2F5. Next base: position 105,085 of record NZ_JAAHGU010000014.1, read on the forward strand.
TTCACAATATTTATTGGTAATTAAAAATGTTTATATTTGGGAAATACCTGAATTTTTATGGGTATTTTAATAGTTGAGTTTCTGTTATAACCCACATTCCGTACCACAAAATTCTGATTGCTAAATGCTAATGGCTGAATGCTTACTTAAACGCAAATAGTCAACTATGAACACAATAACAAAACAAAGATTAACTTTTGACCAATTTATAGAGAATTATCCTGATGATGGTAAGTTTTATGAATTGGTGAATGGAGAAATTGTGGAAATGAGGGCGACAAGAAACCATGATGATGTGGCAGACTTTATCGCTGATTCTTTTAAGGAAGAAATTAAACGTCTGAATCTAAATTATGTGGTGAAAAATACGGCAGTAATTAAAACTTTAACTGTAGATAAAATTGAACAAGGAAGAAAACCTGATGTAAGTGTAATTAATCGGGATGTTTGGCGTGCTAACCGTGCTACTTATGCTGCTTTAGACGAACCAATTCAATTAGCTGTAGAAGTAGTTTCTACTAATTGGGAAGATGATTATGTTGATAAATTTGAGGAATATCAAAGTTTGGGAATTTTAGAGTATTGGATTGTTTATTATTTAGCTATTGGTGGGAGAAAATATTTGGGAAAGCCGAAATTTCCGAGTGTATTTGTTTATATTTTAAATCAAGAAAGTCAATATAACATGACTCAGTTTAGAAGTAATGAAAAAATTGTGCCTTTGACTTTTCCAGAATTGTCTTTAACAGCAGAAGAAATTTTAAATGCTTAGTAAGCATTCAGCCGTCAGCTATCAGCTATCAGCTATTGCTTCTTTTTAGTTCTAGATAAAGGCTTTACTAATTGAGTGAGAATTAAATTTTACTATAAAAGCTGGCTTTAAAGTCTATATATTAAAATCTCCTCATAAGAATGGAAGGCTTTGGAGACCAAAACCCTACATTTTACAGAATAGTTTGAAGACTAAACCCCCCTACTAAATTTATTTAGAAGTAAATAATTTAAAGTAAGTATAAACTAAAAATTCTTTGATAGGAATTGCTACAAAAGTTAAAGGATTAATTGTGACAATAATTGTTCTAACATCTGCTTTTGCGAATTTTACTATCTGTTTTGCCACCCAATCCGCAGACATAATTCCAATGGGATTAAGATTACTTTTAAACGGACCTAATATTAATTTCCGAATGACACAGGGAGCATCTAATTTTCGTAAAGTAACTAAATCTCCAAGAGTTCTTTTTGTGAGTTCATATAGAGGACTAAATGCGGGAGAAACTTCTGCTTCTGATGTGTTAACCCAGACTTCCTTACAAGCAATATCAGAATTTGTTCTTACAGTTTTGATGAATATTTCTAACATTCGCCAACTAGAAAAAGTATTAATTTCGTAAGATTTAGCGATTGCTTCTGCTGTCTTTTCTCCATGTACATTAATGCCATGATTTAAGACTAAAATATCTACTTTTTCAAATAAATCTACTAAATTATTTTCTTGACTTATTTGCCAATTTATGGTATCAATTTCTAAGTCTTTACCATCTATATTCAAGGTAATAGTTTGATTCCCAGAAGTAAGGGCAATGACTTTTGCACCTGCTTTGTGAAGGTGTTGGAGGAGCGATCGCCCCAAACTGCCAGAAGCACCTGTAACAGCAATAGTTTTACCTTTGAGAGAAAGAGCTGTACCCATAAGTTTATCTACCAGACTCAGAGTACCGCAAAAATAAGCATTTTGATTATCGAAGTGGTGTCGCCAATGATAAGAACGGTTAACAAACCAATAAGTGGGAGGCTCTGAGAATGCACCAGGAAGATGATTGAGGTCTGTAAGTTGGTCAGCATGAGGAATACCAATACCACGAGCGATCGCCGGAAGCAAGAAACTTAAAGTATAAACAGAACCTGCTAAAGTAGCCCAATGATAAGAAGGTATCCAAACAAAAGTTAGTGCCCAGAGTAACAGACTAAAAGTCAACATTACCAGAGATTCTGGGACATCGTGATACCAAGTAGCTTTTTGATAAACCTCTGTACTGACAGGAGTCAAGTCTGGGCGGAAAACACGATGATGCCAACCGTGCCATTTATACAAAGGAGACCAAATATGAGAAACCACATGATAAGTATCTCGCACCAGTTCCACAAATAATATAGAACCCAGGACCCAACAAATGTTGGCTATCCAAGGGTTGACCAGATAAAACTCCATAAACCTCACTATCAAATATGTTATATAAATATACTTTAAATTAACATTAGAAGTATTGCTTTTCTGATAGGAAGTCTTAAAGTTATATCATGTCCGGTTGAATACTTATAAAAAGCGACGGAGGATTCAGGAGTCAGGAGTCAGAAGTCAGCAGAGAAGGAAGAATGAAGAATTTTTTTTCATAAAAAAAGCACTACGTCTTTTGGTTAAAACAATAATTTAGTTATAAGGGAACAGGGAACAGGGAGAAATAATTGATAATTTTTTGATTTTTGATTATCACGCCTATGTCTATTTAGCCGGACATAATACTATAGGAGTCTAAGGAAAGAGGACGGACAGATCAAAAGCTGAAAACTCAGACAAGGTAAAATTTTTCCCTCTTCCTTCTTCCCTCTTCCCTCTTCCTTCTTCCTTCTGCTATACTATTTTCCTTTATTAGCAAAATAAGTATCAAAAATAGCTTTAGCAATTGGTGTCGCACCTACCGAACCGTAACCACCCTCCTCAACTGCAATTGCTACAGCGATTTCAGGATTATAAGCAGGTGCAAACCCAATATACATCGCATTATCTGCCTGCCCAGGAAGTTCCACCGTGCCAGTCTTTCCTCCAGATAATGGAATAGTACCATCATTCAAACTCCGACCAGTACCCTTCCTCACCACATCAATTAATCCTTCGCGCACTGTATTAATAGTTGAAGGTTTTAGACCAGTTTTAATTGATTTAGTAGCTGCAGTGCCAGTTTGAGATGCCAATAAATGAGGCTTTACTCGATACCCACCATTAGCGATCGTGCTGACCATCACTGATGATTCTAAAGGAGTTACCAACACCAAACCTTGACCTATACCCATAGTCACAATATCAGCAATATGCCAAGGTTCTCCATAAATCTCTTCTTTTTCTTTAGGAGTGGGAATTTGACCATGATTACCATCTATCCCCAATAGTTTTAAGTCAATACTGCCACCAATACCTAACTCTCGCCCCCACTTAGAAATTACTTCCGGGCCAATATTCACAGCCATTTGATAGAAAAATGTATTGCTACTGTAAGCTAAAGCATCCCTAAAACCAATTAACCCATAACCTCCACTATGTTCGTTAAAAGTGATGCCACCAATAGTGACAGCATTATAAGTTCTCACTCTAGAGTTAGGAGAATACTTACCAGACTGGAGTGCTGCAACAGAAGCAACTGTTTTGAAAGTACTTCCTGGCGGATAACCCTGGAGCGCACGATTAAAAAAGGGCTTACTTGCACCTTGCAGACGTTGCCATTCTGAGGTTGTCATCTTACCAGTAAATAGACTAGGGTCAAATGTAGGTCTGCTTGCCATTGCTAAGATTTCCCCTGTTTTGGGATTGATGGCAACTGCCACACCCCGACGGTTTCCTAGTGCTTTTTCTGCTGCTTTTTGAATATCGATATCTAAGGTTAATTTGACTGATTTGCCTGATGTCGGATTTTTGGCTCCCAGTTCCTGGATTTTGTTACCTTTAGCGTCAACTTCAATCAAACGATTACCCCAAACTCCCTCCAATGTAGAGTTTGCGGAACTTTCTATCCCCATTTTACCAACAATCATTCCCATTGGGTATTTGGGGTTAGATATCAATTCTTCTTTGGTTGCTTCGCCAGTATATCCAATCAGATGAGCTGCTAAACTGCCATTAGGATAGTAGCGAATATTTTCAGTACGCACTTCTAGTCCTCGTGTTTCACCAGTTTTTTCTGCTAATGCTATGAAGGTAGTGGGATCGAGATTAGAAAAGATTCTAACTCCTAGGGGTGAATCATAGCCAACTTCTTCTAATTTGTTGATAATATCGCTAGCGGAAATGTCTAAAATTGAACTTAATTCGGTTGCAAGTTCTGACCACTCTGCAGCTGAGTATTCTTGAGGCCACAAATATACGGAGCGAGACAGCTTGTTACCCGCTAAGATTTTACCTTTGCGGTCATAAATTGTACCACGACTCGCTGCCACTGGAACTAGACGAATGCGGTTGTTTTCTGCACGTTCCCGGTTATACTTTCCCTGAACTAATTGTAGTTGTACTACACGATAAGCATTGATGCCAATTAAGCTAGTGATCAGTAGCATCATTGTGAATGCTTGCACCAAGCGACTACGTTTCGATACAATTTGTTGCCCAGCACTTCTGGCAAGGTGAGGAGATTTAGAATATAAACCAATATCTTGAGTCATTATAATTGCATAAGTGTTTCATCTTGTTGATTTTTCTTTACACCCTGCTTTTTGTCCGGAATATTAACCACTTTTAGTAGTAGATGTAGTAGTAGATGTACCTTTAAAAAATTGTGATTAATTATTTGTTCAATTATATCTTTTCGGGTTATAGTTAATTGTATATTTCACTACATTTTACCATGAGTTAAAAATGAATAGTTATAGCAGTAGCCATTACTACATTTGACATATCAAAAGCTTAAAACTCAGACAACGCAACATTTTCCTTACTTATTTCTTCCTTCTGCTATACAAAAAAGTTAGAGGAAACACAGCAGAAGGAATCAAAGATATTTTTACTCTGCTAAAGAGTTGAGAGTAACTATGGCTCTTGGAGGAGAAAGCAATATGAGATTTGGATAGCATTAGTATTAGGCTTTGTTGCATGAAAGTTGCGATTCGCTCCGCGATCCGTTCCGGAATCACAAATTACTCCCACAAGAGGGGGAGACTAGATGTCTACTTGATAACTTTCGAGTTTACCATTATGTATCATGGGGTTAAGTATAGTGCATTGAATGAATAACTCCACCGCTTGGTTGTTAAATAATCCTCTTCTCAACTTTCCTCCAAATAGAGCTTTGAGTCTAAACATTGTAGTTTCTGAAGCGAGAACGCCTGTGCTAGCCACTTTCACCTTTCCACTTCTTTCGCCCACAGATACCAATGCGTCTAAGGTTTTTATCTCTAGGATGGGGAGTACCTCTACAGTTGCCATGCTGCCAAATCACCGCATTTTTTCGTGGCGGAATGGCTTTGTTGCACAAAAGATGATGTTTAGGGTAAAAATAAAGAAGTCAAGATGGTACACGAAACTACACTCAGCAGATATGAGTAAGAGTAAGTCTAAATCCAACTCCAAGTCCTTGTATCGACTCAAAAACTGGTCTGAGTATGATGCCTCCTTAAAGCAGCGAGGGAGTCTCACTTTTTGGCTGACTCCAGAGGCCATGGAGCAGT
>NZ_JAAHGU010000140.1:0-18310 GCF_010692685.1 Okeania sp. SIO2F5
ACTGCTCCATGGCCTCTGGAGTCAGCCAAAAAGTGAGACTCCCTCGCTGCTTTAAGGAGGCATCATACTCAGACCAGTTTTTGAGTCGATACAAGGACTTGGAGTTGGATTTAGACTTACTCTTACTCATATCTGCTGAGTGTAGTTTCGTGTACCATCTTGACTTCTTTATTTTTACCCTAAACATCATCTTTTGTGCAACAAAGCCATATTTACTGTAATTTTGTGCGATCGCCTCTCGACTGGCTAATATACCCTACAGGACGCTACCGCTAATGGATCGTATTTATAAAGCCAGTCTTCAAACTCCTCATTACTACTTAATGTCTCCTGAAGATATTTTTCGCTATCAGGTTCGTATGCTCGCCTCCCCGAAAAAGCACTACGAGCTTGAATAATCTGTGTGCGTTCTATGCGATTTCCATCATAGAGGGCTAAAGCTGCTTCAAGGTTAGGAGCTTTTGCCAGGTACTCCGAGAGTTCGTAGCCATCTTCAAAAGCTGTACTTGCTCCCTGTCCAATAGATGGACTCATGGGATGAGCAGCATCTCCCAAAAGTGTAACTCTCCCCTTGCTCCAACTGGACAATGGTTCTCTATCCCATATCGGTCGTTCTACAATGATTTCTGCATCTGTTGCTTCGATAATCTCAGGCACAGGAGATGCCCACTCACCAAATTCTTTGATAAGCCGAGATTTGACATCAGCAGCACTCCCTGAACCAGAATCATCTACACAAAGCATCGTTGCTCCCCAAAATATATATCCCTCACCCACATCCATCAGTGTGAAGTTCTTAGGTGCAGTTGTTATTACAGTCACTTCATTAGCACTAAGCAGTTCGTGACTATACTTGAGAAGACCACGCCAAGACATTCTACCTAGATAGCGAGGTTCGCCATCACCAATTAGTTTTTGTCTCACAGCAGATTTAACTCCATCTGCTCCTACTACTAGGTCTACCTCTACTGTTTTTTTGCCCTCAAATTCTACTGTCACACTGTTATGGTTTTGAGTGAAGCCAACGCAGCGATGATTCAGGTGAATTATCTCTGGTGGAAGTGCTGCTGCCAGAATTTCCTGTAATTTAGACCAGCGGATACTCAACAAAGGTTGTCCGTATTTTTCCATCATAGTGATTTTTGTTTGCTGAATTATCTCCCCAGTATTTTTCCGCAAGTTTATGACTTTGAGTATGCTGCCTGCTTGTTTCAATTGCTCTACTATACTAGGTTCTATCGTCTCTAGAGCTTTTAAACCGTTAGGATTGATGGATAAACCTGCGCCGACTGGACGCAAATCTCTAGCTTGCTCATAGACATGGGCATCAATACCTTGTTTTCTCAGAGCGTTCGCTGTTGCTAAACCACCAATACCTCCACCGATAATGGCGACTTTCTCTACAACCGGTCTGGAAGTTTCTCTCATTTTCCTTGTTTCCTTTTTTTTTTGGTATTTGTTATTATACTACTACTAGAGTTTTATAATAAACCGGGTTTATAGGAGACAGATGTAAGTATGGTGGAGCATTTAAGATCAACCCTGTTTCTATACTTTTTTACACCGATACTACCGGATTTAAGATCAGACGTGACTCTGATTTGGGATCATAATCATAGAACCAACGTTCAAACTCTTCAAAATTTTGCTGTGACTGTTTGTTTTGCTCCTGGATGCTTTGATAAGAAAGCTTCTCCATTTTCTCACTATAGTTTTGAATAACTGCTGTACGTTGGATACGACGCTTGTCATAGTTAGCAAGTGCAGTTTTTGAATCTGGGAAATTGTACAAACATTCAGCAAGTTCATAAGCGTCTTCAAAAGTAGTATTAGCTCCTTGACCTCCTCCCGGTGACATCCCATGAACGGCATCTCCCAATAACGTTACTCTACCATAACTCCATTGCTTCAATGGCAGTCGTTTGCAGATTGGTGCTTCTAAAATACTTTCAGGGTCTGTTTCTCCTATCATTTCTAGTATTGGTTTCATCCAATTAGAAAATTCTTTGAGAACCCGATACTTTATTTCAGAAGCACTGGGAGAGACAAAAGATTCTGGAAATAGTTTACCAGCAGACCAGTTCATTTTTCCTTCACCCAGAGGGTACAAAATCATTGCAGTTTGTTCTCCTCTAATTATTAGACCTTCATCCGGTAACAATAGTTCGTCTCTATAGTCAACAATAGCACGCCAACACATACTACCAGAATATGTAGGTTGCCCATCACCTATTAATATTTCTCTGACTCTAGAATTTATGCCATCAGCTCCAATGAGCAGGTCTACTTCGACAGTTTTTCCATTTTCAAATTGGGTGGTGACAGTATTTTCATTTTGCTCAAAACTGACGCAACGATGATTCAAGTGAATTACTTCTGATGGTAGTTCTGATGCTAGAATATGTTGTAAATGCCACCACCAAATAGCAAATGTTAGCTCTTTATCCTTTGAATTAATGGGAGTTTTAGTCGTCCAAACTGTTTCTCCAGTGCCTGTTTTCAAGGTTGTTCTCTGCACTTAAAAACCCAAACGTCTTAGTTTATCTACTAAACCAGGTTTAATGGCATCCAGACATCTCAAACCATTTGGTTTTAAAGATACACCTGCTCCCACTGGACGAAATCCCCTAGCGCGTTCATACACATGGGCATCAATACCTTTTTTTCTCAGAGCGATCGCTGTTGCTAGACCACCAGGACCTGCACCAATAATGGCAACTTTTTTCACAACAGGTTTGGAAGTTTCTCTCATTTTGCTTGTTTCCTTTTTGTTGGTATTTTTTGTTATAGTGCAACTGTTTCTTGCCAAAGTCTCAAACGTGACTCTGATTTTGGCTCATAATCATACACCCAATGTCGAAAGTCATCAAAACCCTGCTGTGACTGTTGATTTATTTGTTTAGTAGGTTGATAATAGCGTTTTTCACCCTCCGCACTGCGGGTTTGAATAATTGCTGTACGCTGGATGCGACGGTTATCGTAGTTGTTAAGAGCAGTTTGTAGGTCTGGGAAGTTGTACAAACACTCAGCAAGTTCATAAGCGTCTTCAAAAGTAGTATTAGCTCCTTGACCTGCTGCTGGTGTCATCGGATGAGCTGCATCTCCCAATAATGTCACCCTACCATGACTCCATTGCTTCAATGGTGGTCTGTCACATATCGGCCCTTCTAATATCCGTTCCGGATCTGTCTGTGCTATCAGTTCTCTTACTGGTTCCATCCAATTAGCAAATTCTCTAAGGACGCGAGACTTGACTTCAGCAAAAGTAGAAGAAAGTGTAGAGTCTGGCAATAACTTCCGCGCTAACCAACTCATATTTCCTTCTCCCACATTAAGCAGATAAACTATACTTTGTTCTCCTTTCATCAAGATGACTTCATTTAGTGGTAGTAACTCATCTTGATAATTGAGAACAGCTCGCCAAGACATACTACCCACATATCGAGGTTGACCGTCACCAATCAATGTTTGTCTTACTCTAGAATTTACCCCATCAGCTCCAATGAGCAAGTCTGCTTGGGCAGTTTTTCCGTTATCAAAATGAGTAATAACAGTGTTTTCATTTTGTTCAAAGCTAATGCAACGATGATTCAGATGAATGACTTCTGGTGGTAGATATGATGCTAAAATCTGTTGCAAACGCCACCACCAAATAATTAACAGTGGTTGCCCATATTTTTCCATCATGGTACTTTCGCTAGTCCTAATTGTTTCTCCAGTGCTTGTTTTCACAGTCACTCTTTTAACTTGACAACCTGAACGTTTTAGTATATCTACTATACCTGGTTGAATCACATCTAGACATCTCAAACCATTGGCCTGTAAACCTAAACCTGCCCCTACTGGACGTAATTCCTTGGCTCGCTCGTACACATGGGCATCAATACCTTTTTTTCTCAGAGCGATCGCTGTTGCTAGACCACCAGGCCCCGCTCCAATGATGGCTACTTTGTTTACAACAGGTTGGGAAGTTTCTCTCATTTTGCTTGTTTCCTTTTTCTTAGTATTTTTTATGATCATACTACTGTTTCTTTCCAAGGTTTAAGAGGTGACTCTGAATTTGGGAGCGTAATCATACAGCTAATTTTAAAAGTTTTCAAAACCTAATAGACATCTGGTAAAAATCAAAAATAAAATCAATTATTTCTCCCTGTTCTCTGTTTCTTCTTTTCTGGAAATGTCTAATATTTTAGTTAGTAGTATTAGTTAGCCCTAAAAGGTCTATTAAAAATATTTGGAGTTGTTTTAATGATTCTACTTTTTCAATGGTTTTGTTGCTGATCCAATCATTATCTGCGATGCTGGTTGTATTTGTTTTTCCAGGTTTTAAAACACTAACTACTGTAGCAATTAAGGCTTTTTTATCGTCAAAAGGTTTCCATTTCAGAGGTTTAGATTTTTTCTCTTCTTCAGAAAAGTTATCTAGGTATAATTTAGCTCTTTTCATATATTCTGGATAAGCTATTTCTCCACATTCACATAGTAAAGTATCTAAAACTCCTTTAGAAAGATTATCTGGTAATACATAAATACCTGTTCTAGGAATATTTTGATCTACACGCCTTGTTGATTAGGAAAATTAGGGAAGTAATCCTTAAGTATTTCACGATATTTTGCTACTACTGTTTCAGGAGTATTTTTATCAGCATCAACGATAATTCCAAATGCTGTTATATCGGTTTGATATTCAGGATGAATACAGAATGTATCATCTAAATTTTCAGCAAGATTACTACCTCCACCAACATAAATAGCCACAGATAAACTATTATTCTCTAGAATAGAAGGCATATTTAATCGCGTGTACAACTTTCCATTGTTCGGATAAGTAGGAATAAAATTTTTCCAGAAATGGTCTAAATTTGATTCATTTCCGTCAATTTATTCCAAACCTAAAAGTTTTAATAACTTGCTTACTAATGCTTGATCGTGATTACCTTCTACGGCAATAATTGCATATTTTACCATCTTACTTCCAGACCTAAATTTTCTCTAACTCTACCTAGTTTTGCTTGGTCAATTCTAACTGTTTTTGTTTGCATATCTTTTTGATATAAACTATATAAAACTAAGTCATTTGTTGACTCACTAGCAGCCAAGATTGCATCAACAGTTTCTAGACTATGGGTAGTAGCAAATAACTGTACATTCATTTTTCTACACCACTTAACTAACCAAGAAAATGAAGGAACTAATGCTTCTGTATGAATGGCGGTTTCTAGTTCATCAATTAGTAAAATACCGTTCTTTAATTTTGCTACAGTTAAAGCTATAAATAGTAACCGTCGAACACCATCACCAAAAGAACTTAGTGGAGTAATACCTCATGTGTTATGAATTACATAAAGGCGAGAAATTTTACCTGTAGGGTCGAGAATTTCTAAATCAATAATTTCTGAATCCATCATTGAAATTAACTCTACTACTTCTTGCTTAAAACCTTGAAAAGTTGCACCTGTTAAAAGTTTGATTTGCAACTGTTCTATCCTATGGGAAAAAGGAGTAACTGTATCAACTAATAACCAGCTTTTTCCAGGCTTCTTAAGAGTTAGTGGTTGATTTTCCCATATTTTTAACTGTATAGATGTAGATACTTGCTGATTTTCATCCCCAAGCTCAGGTATTGGCTCTAGTAGATTAGATGTTAGGTTTAAATCTACTCCACGTCTAATTTCATTATTATCAATATCTATTTCATCAATCTGGTTTTCTGGATCATATTCTTCATTACTATTTTCTGTAATACCCCAGACTCCTTCAAATTCTTGATAAGTTGCTTTTGACTCTACTAGACCAATTTTAGTACTACCAGAAACAAAAGTTTCTCCTTGATAAAAATCATCTGGATTATTTGCATTATTTTGAGGAAATAACCACTTAAGAGATTCTAATTTTGGTTTACGGGAAGATTTAATTTCTCTTCGCCAAGCAGTATTTATCCATTCCAAAGGATCTAAAGGATTGCAGTAGGTAGAAATCGCTTCTAAAACACTTGTTTTGCCTGAGTTATTAACACCGACTAATAAATTTATTTGACCTAAATCTTCCAATGTCAAATCTCGCAAACCACGGAAACGATGAATAGTTAAATTATCAATATTTCTCATAAATCTAAAAATATTTATCCTATCATTCCAACAATAAAAAACTGAGTAAGTTGGCCAACCTTAACCTAGTTCAATTCCCATCTGCCATTACTATGCAGAAGTCCCATATTTTTTTCTCAACAGTAGCAAATATAACATTATTATTTAGCTCAGTAAATAATATATATATAGATAGATATAATCTGATTATAGTAAAAACTATAGTGCTAGAGTAAAAATGACTATTATCACAACTAGAGAAGCAGCTTTCTTATTAGGTATCTGTTGTCAACGAGTGAGAGTCTTGCTTTCTCAAAAAAGAATTAAAGGTGCTTATAAACATAACGGATTTTGGCAAATTCCTCTTTATGGGAAAATGCCTGTGGTCATACCGGGCAAAAGAGGTCCGAAAGGTGTCTGGTGTCATCACAAACGAAAGAAGCCGACCATAGTTCATGTTAATCAACAAAAAATTAGAAAAAATGGAGATAGAATCAGACACGATCCTCTAATGACTCCCGACCAATTGATACCAGTAGTCTGCTTGAAACAGACAAATCGTAACGATTTTGGTTATCAGATGATTATTGAGGGTCCGTCTCGTATAGTTTATCGGCCTTACGAACCCTTGGATTGTGGAGCGCATTTGTGGATTGAGACATACGAGCCTGTGCAGTTTGTGGATACTCAGTTTAAACCTTTTGCAGCTAGACGGAGTTATAAAAATGTCAAACGTCAATATGGTTAAGTCGTTTAGTTGCAGTTGTTAGACTTCCGTTCTACTAAACTTACCCAAACTTACCCATACATGGTTGCATGAGCTTTGGAGCTAGTTTCCTGCTTTCCTACGGAATCCTGCGCAAACACTGAAGACCACTGACCGCAGTCTGCAAACTTATCTTCTCCACAGGCTTCAATTCGCTTGGAACTCAAGCTACTGATACGCATAGTTTTTCAGGTTGACAGCAGCGTTATAGTCTCTATCAGCTTGAAAACCACATTCACTACATTCATAAGTTCTCAAGTGTAACGGCATTTTCTGTTGAGGCCCACAGTTTGAACAGATTTGAGAACTTGGGTAAAATCTATCAGCTATAACTAATTCACTGCCGTACAATTCACATTTGTATGTAAGCTGACGTTTAAACTCATAAAATCCACAGTCTGCTATGGCACTTGCTAGTTTATGATCTCTTGGTGCGCTTTCCCTTGCGACTATCGTCGTCGCGGGGTCGCACCGCTTTTTGAGCATTCCACTTACGTTTAAATCTTCAATTACTATGGTGCTGTGGTTTTTAGCTAACCATGAAGTGAGTTTATGTAGTGTATCTGCTCTGATATCGGCTACTTTTTTGTGGACTTTTGCTAGTTTTTTTACTGCTTTGAGTCTATTTTTGGTTTGCGTAGCATTCCGCAGGAAACCAATAATTTTTTTGCTAACTGCACGTTGATGACGAACTAATTGTTTTTTAGCTTGCCTGTAGGCTTTGACATTGGCAAATTTACTGCCATCAGAACAGGTTGCTAATGTATTTATGCCTATGTCTACACCAATAGTTTCTCCAACTTTTTTTGTTGGCTCTGGTTCAAAGTTATACTTAAAACTGATGTACCAACTATCTGCTTTTTTTGAGATGGTGACGTTTTTTACTGGTACTGAAGGTAAGATTTCATAAGTTTTTACTACTCCTATTCTGGGTAATTGTATGTAGTTACCTTGAGTTATTTTAATACTACCTTCTAAATAAAAACTGTCTTTTCTGCCTTTTTTCTTAAAGACCGGGAATCCACGCTTCGGAATAGTTAGGAAGTTTTTAAATGCCTTTTCTAAATCTCTTAATGCTTGTTGTGGGGCACATTTAGATACCTCATAGTACCAAGGATTAATGGATTTTACTTCGGCTACTAAACGTTTATGCAGAGTAATTGCACTTGGGCGTTTCTTAGTTTCTTCGTACTCTTTTATGCAAGTTGCTAATCCCCAGTTATAGGCATGACGTGCAACTCCTGCGTGTTTGGCAAGTATTGTTTTTTGCTTATTGTTAAGTTTTAACTTAGTTTTAAAGGATTTCATGATTATTGTCTTTGTTGACACTCAAGGGCAGTTCTGCTGTTTTATATATACTTAATAAGTTAGAAATAAATCTAGTGTATCACAGTAAATGTCTAATTGTGTCGGGTTTTGTCCAATTATTTTAATACTGTTGATAGCCTTTTTCAGGAGAACTTGAAACTGTTGACTTATATCATGTTCGGATAATCAGTTATAAATAAAATTTAATGACTGACAGTATCGACAGTACCAAAGAAATAAAGAAATACTGAAATTCTCAATACCCCATCTCCAATATTTCCTCTTTTTCTCCAATATTTCCTCCTGACTCCTGACTCCTGACTCCTGACTCCTCACAACAGTTATTTATAAGTATTCAACCGTTAGCGTAGCTCCCCCGGAGGGGGAACATGATATTACAGGGCTTTTCAAATGGATGAACCACATCTTCACACATCAAACCCTCCAGGGATGTTCCATGGAACCTCCCTACTGTGGTCTACCCAAATGAAAACCGCTGTAAGATTATAGCGGTAGTCAAAAAGGTGATAATTTACAGAAAAGCTGAAACGCCAGAATGCTCATCAGCAAAATTGTGCCTTTCCGTTTGTCATGCTACGCAAACAGCTCTGGCTGCCTTTTGCTATAACTAAGACTTCGGTTTAGAAATCGAACTAACGTGCAACTCTTTCAATTGCTTTTTATCAACCTCAGACGGTGCATTTGTCAACAAACATTTAGCCTGCTGAGTCTTCGGAAATGCAATTACATCTCGAATTGACTCTTCACCAGCTAACAACATCACCAACCGGTCTAAACCATAAGCAATACCGCCATGAGGGGGAGTGCCATATTCAAAAGCTTCCAACAAAAAGCCAAATTTACTATCAGCTTCTTCATCAGATAAACCAATAGCCTCAAACACTTTCTCCTGTACATCCCGTTGATATATCCGCAGACTACCACCGCCGATTTCATAACCATTAAAAACTAAATCATAAGCCTGTGCTCGTGCAATTTTCAAGTCATTAATATCATCTGGGTGAGGTGCAGTAAATGGGTGATGTAAAGCTTCCAAACGTTTTTCATCCTCATTCCATTCAAACATAGGAAAATCTGTCACCCACAATAAACTAATTTTATCGCGGTCAATTAATCCCAATTCCTCACCTACCACTAACCGCAAACGATCTAAAGTTTTATTCACAGTACTTGCATCATCAGCAGCGAATAATAGCAAATGACCTGGTTTTGCACCCGTGCGTTGTAACAATTCCTGTTTTTGTTCGTCGGTGAGGTTATCTTTGATAGCTCCAATAGTGTCAATTTTACCACCCTCTTTGACGCGAATATAAGCCAAACCTTTAGCTCCTGCTTCACTCGCCTCTTTAAACAAATCGCCACCCGGTTTAATTCTCACATTGGAGATAGCGTCGTTACCTCCAGGAATAGGCAGCACTTTCACTATCCCACCAGCAGCAACCGCTCCAGAAAATACTTTGAAACCAGAATCTTTCACCAAGTCAGAGACATTTACCAACTCTAACCCAAACCGAACATCTGGTTTATCACTGCCGTAACGATCCATTGCTTCTGCATAAGTCAAGCGAGGGAATGGTAGAGGTAAATCTACACCTTTGACTTTCTCAAAAATATATCCCACCAACTTCTCATTTAATTGGATAATTTCCTCCTGAGACATGAAACTCATTTCCATATCTAACTGAGTAAATTCTGGCTGTCTATCCGCTCGCAAATCTTCATCTCGGAAACAACGGGCGATTTGATAATAACGGTCAAAACCGGAAACCATTAACATTTGTTTGAACAGTTGGGGAGACTGGGGTAGGGCAAACCACTCCCCTGCATGAACACGACTGGGAACCAGATAATCCCGCGCTCCTTCTGGAGTAGAGCGAGTGAGAATGGGAGTTTCGACTTCAATAAAATTTTGTTCGTCTTCCAGGAAACGACGGATCGCTTTGATAACTTCATGACGTAGTTGCAGATTTTTAGTCATACGCTCCCTTCTCAAATCTAAGTAGCGATATTTGAGTCGCAACTCTTCCCGGACAGATTCTGTTTCAGCAGTGGAAACTTGAAATGGTAATTGTTTCCCTAAACTATTCAACAGTTGAATATCATCAGCATAAATTTCAACTTCGCCAGTAGGAAGTTTAGGGTTGAGAGACTCTTCCGGGCGACGACTGACTCTACCTGTAATTTGCACAACATATTCATTGCGAATATCCCCAGCTATTTGATATGAGTCAGGAGTCCGCTCTGGGTCACTCACAATTTGGACAATCCCTGTGCGATCGCGCAAATCTAAAAAAATTACGCCCCCATGATCCCGACGACGGTCTACCCATCCACAGAGGTTTACAGTTTCTTCAATATTATTACTATTTAGTTGGCCGCAATAATAGGTTCGCATAATTATCTAAATTACAAATTTAGCTAAAAAATAAATTTTATCATTATATTACTGGGATGCCCGTAAATCACTAATAATTTTAGGTTAAATTCGGATTTAACAAAAGTCGAAAAAGCATACCAATTCAGGTTCTATCCAAACCCAGAGCCGGAAAATCTGCATAGGAGAACTTTGGGGTGCGTTCGACTAATCTACAACAAAGCTTTAGCGGTGAGAACTCAGGCGTGGTATGAACAACAAAGCCGCGAATAGGATATAAGGAAACTTCGGCCATGCTGACCAACTGGAAAAAGCAGGATGACTTAGGATTCCTCAGCGAAGTAAGTTGTGTGCCACTCCAACAAAGTCTCAGGCATTTACAAACAGCTTTTACGAACTTTTTTAGTGGACGGGCTAAAACCCTAACTTTAAGAAAAAGCGCAATGGTGGTAATTCTGAGTTCACAAAGTCCGCATTTAAGTGGAAAGATGGTCAAGTATATTTAGCTAAGTGTGCTGAACCATTGCCTATTAGATGGATGTAGACAACTACCACCAGGTTGTGTACCAAGCACAATTACCGTAAAACTTGACCCATCTGGTAGGTGGTCTGTATCTTTGAGAGTTAATGATACTAGAGATTTGAGCCTCAAGCCACTTAAAAAACAGATAGGCATTGACTTAGGAATTACCAGTCTATTAACGACCAGTGATGGAGAAAAATTTGCTAACCTAAAGAACCATTACAAGTTACACAAAAAATTAAGGTTAGCCCAAAAATCACTTTCTCGTAAAACAAAAGGCTCTAATAACTATCACAAAGCTAGAATAAAAGTAGCTAAGATACACGCAAAAATCAAAGATTCCAGGCTAGACTACACCCATAAACTGACAACCCAACTAATCAGAGAAAATCAAACTGTTGTAGTAGAGGATTTGGCAGTAAAAAACATGGTCAAAAAGGGGTGCGACCCCGCGAATACGCCAGCTCCCTTGCGGAACGCGCACCAAGAGACCATAAATTAGCCAGAGCTATTAGTGATTCTAACTGGGGAGAATTACTCAGGCAATTAGAGTATAAAGCTGAATGGTATGGACGGGAATTAATCAAAATTGACAGATATTTCCCTAGTTCGCGCGCGTTGCTCTAATTGTGGTGATGTAGTAGAGAAATTGCCTCTAAATATCAGGGAGTGGGATTGTCAGTCCTGTGGTACTCACCATGACCGCGATATTAACGCAAGTATAAATAGGGTTTGCTGATGGGAACCCGCGTCGGTGTCAGACGCAAGGGAACGCCCACCAAGAAGGCTGCGGGACTCGCAGTTTTAGTCTGTGGAGCGACTGTAAGACCCAAAGGGAGTAAACCCCGGAAGGCAGGTGCATTGAAGCAGAAAGCCCCTAAAGCGCGATCTTAGGGAATCCCGCGCTGTCACGCAAGTGCAGCGTCGGGAGGATGTCAATCAGGATGTCTACAAAAAAATCAGTGCTGTGGGGGAAGAATTACCAATTATCAAACGGGATGGTAGGGTAGTTGCTCAAGGATGGAAGGACCCACAATTTGCTGTAGTTCGTAATGAAGAGAAAGAAATTGGCGTTCGCGGAGCGTGGCGTTAGCCATATCGCTACTTATTGCCCTATAAAACTCCCAGTCCTCAAGAATCAAAAATTTCTATAGAATTACTGAAAGCTCACGATGTAATAGCAGATGAGTTTTCAGGAGTTATTGATACTATGATTCTCCAATATGAAAATGATATCAATATTGCCATGTTCCACTCTGATGAGGTGAATAGACTTGTCGCTTTAATAAATTTTCTAATTCTTTAAGAAATTTAAATAGTCGATTTCCTATCTATTCTTTTACTGAATACCAAACTAATTTAGGCGTTGGTAAATCACAGGATGAAATTTGTAGGGACAATTCCCCTGTGGTTGTCAATCATTAACCTGGGTAGGAACGAGGGCGCTACCCCAAAATATAAATCATCCTGTCAATTACCAATGCCCGATTTCCTATCTATTCTTTTACTGAATACCAAACTAATTTAATTACAGCGCTTTTCAGATTGATAAACCACATCGTCATAACCAAAACCCTGTAAGGGCGTTAGCGGCAGCTCTGCGGAGCGCAAATGGCATTCGCCCCTACTGTGGTCTACTGAAATGAAAACCGCTGTAAAAGTTGATTTATAAAGATAATCTAAAGAAAGTCTTGTCCAAGTATAACAGTACGCACTAAAGTTAGGACAGCTCTAAAACTTCAAAATCTTATAGGTAATAGTTTTTACCGAAGAATTAATAATTAAATAATTCACGCCTTGAAGCCTCCCCTTTCAAGGGGTAAAAAATAAATTTTTTCCTTGAGCGTCAATCCTCTCCCTAAAAGGGAGAGGTAATTATCCATTATCCATTATCCATTAATGAACATAGCTGTTTGCTGAGTGCTGTTTGCGGAGCATGACTTAGGAAATACTTATAGCTATAACATTCAGTGAAGCAATGATTGATGTCACTTTGATTCACCTAAGGTCAGGGGATTAGCTAATTTAAGATTTACTTTATAAACCAGATCTTAGCTTCAAAGAAAGGTTGGGAAAATTATTATGGCTAGTCAAAAGAGCAGGAAATTTGCTCAAGAAAAATCTCAAAAATCAGAGAGGAACGATAAATCCAGAAATAAATCGAATCAGTAAATCATGAAAAGATTCAGGCTCTGACTTGTGCCAATATTCATCAACTAAATTTTTTTCACTTTTTATAGCTTTGATTTTTACTTTTTTGTTTAAATGTTTCTTCGGTTTGATCTGCTGAGTTTTTTTTTGCTCAGTATGGATGAGAATATACTTTTGCTCAGTATAGATAAGAGTAGACATAGAAATACCTCCTTGACTTGAAAAAAAAGTCTTTTTCTTTTGTCATTAGGAGAAGAGAAATTTATTTCTATGTACCTAGCACTATTTTTTTTGTTGTTTTTTGTTAATGGCTTGAGTGCAAGGTATTAATTCCTCTTCTCTATACTTATCTACTATACCATTTGAATAAATATTTGCTATAAATTCCTGCTCCCTTTTCCCTATAAATCACAGCTTTGTAACATTTTTTCATCTAAATATCAAATTTCATGCATTTTTGCTAAATTTTTTTAAGAGCAGGGAGTAGGGAGTAGGAGCAATATATAAATAATTGCTAAAAACATTAACAGGACTTATGCAAAAGACGAAATTATACACCATTTTTAGGTGTGAACGGCCGTTAACTATATGTGATAGTTATGGGTAAGTCCCGATTAATTAACCATTATTACTTAATAACTGAAGTTTTCAATAAATATAACATTATTTTTAAGAATTTTTCTAATACTAATTAGACCATAAAAATCAAGTATATCACTAAGTTTTTAACATTATTAAGTGTCTAAGTAGGTGAGCATAAATAAACGTAATATTAGAGGGCGGATTTTTAGAACTCGATCGTGCTTAAGTCAAAGCTTTCGGTTAAACTCGCCCCTACAATTTTTTTAACGTTTAATTAGACATACCTACTTAATTTAAACATAAAGTTCCTTGGCAATTGGTATTTAGGCAGATAAAATTCAAAATGATTGTTTCTCAAAAATTAACATGGCATATCGCAACCCTACTCCGACCGTTGACATTATTATTGAATTAACTAATCGACCGGGGCGGCCTATTATACTGATCGAACGTCAAAACGAACCTTTTGGTTGGGCAGTTCCTGGTGGGTTTGTTGACTATGGAGAATCTGTCGAAACTGCAGCGCGACGAGAAGCAAAAGAAGAGACCAGTTTAGAAGTAGAATTAATCGAACAATTTTATGTTTATTCTGACCCCAGTCGCGACCCTCGTCAACACACTATGAGTGTTGTATTTATTGCCACTGCTACTGGAGAACCAAAAGCAGCCGATGATGCAAAAAATTTAGCTTTGTTTGAATCTTGGCAAATTCCCCAAGACCTCTGTTTTGACCACGACCGTATTCTCCGAGATTATTTACAGTATCGTCATTATGGTATTAGACCGAAAGTCAAGTGATATTATGAATGTTTACTTCCTGCTTCTTGCGGAACTGTCGGCAGAACTCCGTCCACAGGCATCAACGGTCAAGCCGACCGCATCTCTCGCTCTTTATACTTGGATTTAAGTCTCTGTCTATAGATATACCGCATTCAGAGCAATCAAAAGTTCTCAAGTTTAATGGCATATCCTGAATATGACTGCACCTACTGCAAGTCTTTGATGATGGAAAAAATCTATCTACTATTACTAGCTCACAATCATACCATTGACACTTATACTCAAGTTGTCGTCTAAACTCATAAAAACCTTGGTCTGCACCCACCCCTCTAGCTCCACTCCCGGGAGGGGATGGGGGTGGGTTATGGTTAGCTAAGATTCCAGATACATTCAAATTTTCGAGCGCAACACTGCCGTGGTTCTTGGCTAGGTAGGTTGTAAGTTTATGAAGTGCAACACATACGGATATTAGCTAAACGTTTATGTTGTTTGTTTCATCAGAGCGAAAGCTTCGACGTAAAATCGTTGGTTTATAACCATTATAGTCTGATTTTGCTTATTAAATTGTGTAAGTCCCACTATAGGATCAGCTTTCAAAAGTATTCGTATAATTAGTTTAATCCCACTTAATTTTTTTTCCATATTCCAGAGCGTAGTAAAGTTCTAATCTATCCTGATTATTCAAACTCATCTGAAAAGTAGAACCATCTTCTATCTTTCTAAAAAAGAGGATAAATTCACGATCTTTTTGAAATAACTTAACTTCGTAACCTTTAACTGTTCCCCGAGCGAGCAACTCAGCATTTTGAGGTTCAGAAACTTTGACTATACTGCCAAATTTCTTACCAATTTTAATATCTGATAGTGCCGTAAATTTTTCTAGACCTCGACCTAAAAGTGGAGTTTTATATGTTTCGATTTTAGGCATTGGATACTTATTTTTCAGTTCTGGAGACGACCATTTATAGTAATCAAAAAATGATAATGGGATGTAAGAATCAGCCGCATATTTCAGCTCTGATGAAGTTGAACGAACTTCAGAAGATACATATACAATCATTCCCATATTAACTAAACTTTCAACAAGTGGTTTAAAATCCTTATCTCCAGATAGTAAAACTGCTTTTGTCATATTGTTGCGAATAGCGTGATTCATCATATCTACTGTGAGGAAAATACCAGCTTCTTTTTGAGATTTTTTTGTCAAATTACCTAGCTTAACGTGATATTCTTCTAAAGAACGAATTTGATTAAAATAATCTTTTTGTTGAGATACACGTTATTCAAAATCTATTTTTTCCTCATACTTACGTTGAATCCGGTCTATATAGTCATAATAGAAAACTTTTCGAGCATCAAAAAAATTTTTGATGGCATTAAAATCAATATTAATATTCTCGTCTTCGACTTCATTTCCAAACCATTTAGCAGTGGAGTCTATATAACTTTTTCTGAGGTAACTTCCATCTATAAATAAATAAGTTACTTTTGAATATTGTAGTTCGGTAGGATTATGAGTATTTGACATTTTTGACAATAAATCTATATTTTTTAGTTTAACTTTATATTACATATATTGTAGCTATTTAATACCAATTCCCAAAACTAATGCTATACTTAGACGACACTTCAATTATTAAGTAATTAAAAAAGGCGGATGGAACCTTTTTGATAATTATTAGCTAGGAGCGTATTAATTATTCATATTTTTACTTCTCTGTAGGGACGTTGTATTCAACGTCCCTACCTCCGACCCTACTACCCTGCTTTGAAATAGATAAAGTTTTTGATGAATAGTATCACATACCCTTTAGCTAAAAAATCTCTTACTTAAGATTAACTTAACAAAATACTATAAGTGTCAAGCATCAATCAACATCTTTGATTAATTCTTCTAAAAAAGATTGACCAGCTTTTTCCAAATTAGAGTCAAGAGCAAATGTCAAACTACGCAATCTTACTTGACTTTCACCAACTAATTGATTGATGGAATTAGTTAATTTTTGAGGATAAACTAAAATAGCTTCGTGACATTTTTTATAAGTTGCATAGGCTACCACTTGATGAATATCATCTGGCGATGGTCTGGCATCTAACTTATATTTAGTATCAAGAATATAAACAACCTTACGAGTTTTTACTTCATAAATAACTAAATCGATTCGACAATAAATTTCATCATCAATAATATCTACTTTTTCTTGCTCTTGAACTCTTAAATTTGAGGGTAGATTAATTTTTAACCATTCAGCTACAAATTTTTCATAGAGTTTAGCCATATCTATTAAAAAAGGTAACATTGAGTAATTACCCTGCTGATGACTAGCTCCAATATTATCTAAAAAAAATCGACATAAAGCGTGTAAAGTTTGATAATCTTCGTTTAAACGATGATATTTTATGTTGACACAATCACTAGATTTAAAAGGCTGTAAATTTACTAAATTTTGCAAAATATGAAAAGCTTTTGCCACTGTTGGAGCAACATTTTCAGAACAGAAACCACTACGACCAATCATAAATAAAGTCCAAGCCAAAATTTGATTATCGGGAATATTAGCAGTATATTCTTGATAATCGCATTTCAACCTAACATCCCAGGGTTTTTGCATAACTTGCTGCATATTTAACCGCCCCCGAATATAAGTTAAATTTTCTGTTTTTGGCAGATAAGTGCGATAAAAACCTTTTCGACCCCGGTCTAATATTTTTTGAACCAGAATATTAACTAAACAGTTGTAAAATTCCTGTAGAGACTCAAAGTTAACTAAACCATCTAAGAAACGAAAACTTTTGAGATTGTAGACATATTCCAACATTCCAAATAGGTTATGAAGTGGTACTTTTGGTTTGAGAATGATGTGAAAATCTGGAATTATAGGAATATAACCAACCCATCCTTGAGATGTAAATTGCCATTTGTTCTTGGTTTTAGGAGTCGGAAATTCAACTTTAATATTTTTGCCTTTTTTGTCGTATTCTTGCCATAATTTAGTGGCAAGATAGTGGTCAATTTCATCTGGTGGAAACTGGCGAGGTTGATATTCAGTAAGTTCGATAATTTGTGGGGATTTCATATTGGAAAAAAACAACCATAACAAAGATTTTTTACAGGAAGAGATGTTTGGAGAAGTGTCTATCTAATTTAGGACTTATGCAAAGAAACCTGGTTTTTAGGATAAATCATTGTTTTTAACAATAAACATTGGCAAAAAAACCGGTTTCTGGGGTGGCCTGCGTAAGTCCTGTTATAGTAGAATTTGTATGAGAATTTAGCAAATATTGGTATGGGATTAATATAGTTAAAATTCACATCGTTAGCAGAGCTTTGCGTCAGCAATTTCTCTATACAATACTTGTAGATAATTATATCAGGACTTACGCAAATTATTAGACAAGACTCTAATCGTAGGGGGCGTTAGCGCAGCTTTGCGTTAGCAAATGCCATTCGCCCCTACAGATGGTGTATATTTTCTTATGTTGTGTAATTCCTGAATTATTAATTATTAATGGCTTTGTTGCACAAAAGATGATGTTTAGGGTAAAAATAAAGAAGTCAAGATGGTACACGAAACTACACTCAGCAGATATGAGTAAGAGTAAGTCTAAATCCAACTCCAAGTCCTTGTATCGACTCAAAAACTGGTCTGAGTATGATGCCTCCTTAAAGCAGCGAGGGAGTCTCACTTTTTGGCTGACTCCAGAGGCCATGGAGCAGT
>NZ_JAAHGU010000141.1:0-18035 GCF_010692685.1 Okeania sp. SIO2F5
GCATCCTTAAAACTTTAACCTTTAGCGATCGCCTAATTTATGAAAAATACAGCTCATACAGTTACTTTTATGTTACATTATCAATATTTATGTAATATGTAAAGATGCCAGCGCTCATTGCTATATCAAAGCATTGACATATAGAGACAAGTGCCTTTTTAGGTCTTTAAAAAGTATAAGGTTTTCGTTGTAGGCAGCTCAAAAAGTTAGGATTTTGGACTGACTATGGCAGAAAAATCAAGGGATAATTCTTACTACTGCCTCCTCGCTCCCGACCCTTTTCTCCTGTCTCCTGACTCCTACCAAAAGACTTTCCATAAGCAAACCCTAAATACCAAATCCAGTTATCATGCATGACCTTTTTCGCCAATGAGATATGAAATACGCTGGCTTCGGAGTGATATATATGATGACTCAATCACGGCAGCTATGATTTTCTTCTAAAATTCTGTCTACTGTCTCCTGTCTCCTGTCTCCTGACTCCTTCTTCTTCTTATAGCTTAACTCCTCGAATTGAATAATCTAATAACTCTATTGGATGCATTAAAATCATTTTCTTTCCTTGCAATTCTAAATGCTTTTTAATCTGCAAAGAACATCCAGGATTAGCAGAAGCAATTAATTCTGCACCTGTATTCAACAAATTTTCTACTTTTTGTTGCCCCAACTCATCAGCTATTTCCGGTTGCAACATATTATAAACTCCAGCACTACCACAACACAAAGAAGCATCTATTGGTTCGCGCAACTTCACTCCGGGAATTTTTTGTAATAGTTGTCTGGGTTGCAAACTAATTTTTTGACCATGTAATAAATGGCAAGCATCTTGATAAACTATGGTCAATTCTTCCTCTTCAGTTAAAGGAGAAAGTTTAGCTGTTAATCCTACATTTGCTAAAAATTCTTGTACATCTTTAACATTACTAGAAAACTCTTTTGCTTTGTCAGAATATTCTGAATCATCTTGGAGAATATTGCCGTATTCTTTCAGAGTATGACCGCAACCTGCAGCATTAATAATAACTGCATCAACGCCAGTATTAGCAAAACTATCTATCATTTGTTTTGCCAAAGTATGAGCTTGTTTTGTTTGCCCTTGATGTTCTGGCAAAGCAGCACAACAACCTTGACTTTTAGGAATCAAAACTTCGCAACAATTAGCAGTTAAAACTCTAATTGTTGCCTCATTAACTGGTGAGAAAAATATTCTTTGTACACAACCTAAAATCAAACCGACTCGATAACGTTTTTCTCCTTGAGCAGGGATAACAGTAGGATAATTATCCTGGAAAGAATCAGCAGTAATTTCCGGTAAAATAGATTCCATTGCTGCTAATCTGGGGGATATTTTTTTCAGCAGTTCAGTAGCACGAATAAATTTCTGGAATCCTAATTTTTGATACGCTAATAGAGGGATGAGTAATGGTCGTAATCTCTGAGGATATGGGAAAATATTAAAGATGAGATTACGAATAAATTTGTCAGGTAATGAACGTTTAATATTTCGCTCTACTTGCGGACGAGTTGCAGCGATTAATTTGTCATATTTAACATTGGATGGGCAAGTAGTTACACAGGCAAGACAACCTAAGCAAGTATCAAAATGTTCGGAGGTAGTTTTATTGAGTGGTGCTTCTCCTTTGTTAATAGCATCCATAGCATAAATTCGTCCCCTGGGAGAATCCATTTCTTTACCAATTACCCTATAACTAGGACAGGTTGACAAACAAAACCCACAGTGAACGCAAGCATCAATTAATTCAGGTAATGGTGGTTTTTGAGAGTCAAAACTAGGGTTATCTGTTAAAGATTTTAAATGTGGATTTTGCTGTAAAAAGTTGCTTTCTTTAGCAGGAATTTCTCGATTATTTTCGGTATTTATGTCTTTTATCTGCATATCTTATATTCAAATATTTGTTGATACTAACTTTAAATTATCGTGCTATACATCAATCTTTTTGTCAATCAATAAATAGTAGGTAAGCATTTCCTACGGACTGCTGCGCAAACAGCTATTAGAAGTCAGCGCTTCCCTGCCGGATGCTACGCAAACAGCAATAAGACTCAGATGAGTTTAGTAAGCTCTAATTTGGCGTTAATTAATAAACTTTATCTAAAACCAAAAACAATAGCTGATGGCTGATGGCTGATGGCTGAATGCTTACATAGTAGAGAGCAATTACTATCTCACCTGTAAATTTTTATTATAGCATTTAATAATACTTAATAAAACAAACTGATTGTAGAGAATTTACCTATAAATAATCTAATTTATGAGTATAGTTATCAAAATATGACAAGGTATCATATTTTTTTGCAAAAAGTAAGAATTATATACCAAAAAAATTTTATATTTAAAATAAATATGACTATTATAGTTTAGTATTAACCATACTGAAAAATTACAGAGATTAATAATGACTACTTATTTATTTGACAACTTCTTGGGGCTTTCTTTACCAATGTCAGAACAACAAGAAGTTCCCCCAATAGCAGATGGTCCAGCTTTAGGAAGTTTCAATGCTTTTTTACCAGGAAATACATTACTAATAGAGGGACTCTATGGTGGACTATCAAGCCCTTTATTTCCTGTAGGAGCAGCAGACTCAGAGGGAAACCCTCAAAGCGCAATTCATGTTCATCAGGCTGAAGCAGGTCAGAATGGAGGTATTATCCGCAACTTAACTGTATCAGAATTTGATGATACTACAGGTATATTTCATGGTGCTTTTACTCTCACAGACACAGAAACACAGGCAGCAGAAGCAGACGAGTTGTATATAAATCTGCACACAGAGAATAATCAAAGTGGAGAGCTACGAGGACAGGTTCTTTTAGACGATCTAGAAGCAACAGTTGGTCTAGGGTTGCCCATGTCAGAAGCTTTTGAAGTACCACCAGTAGCAGATACCCCCGCAGAAGGAATAGTAAATGCCATTCTGACTGGTAATAACCTATTAATACAAGGAACTTTTTCAGATTTATCAAGCGATTTATTTCCGGTTGGAGATGAAGACTCAGCAGGAAATCCTCAGAGCGCCATTCATCTGCATCAGGGATTAGCTAATTCTAATGGTGGAATTATTCGTAATTTCGATGTAATTGATAATGGTGATGGATCGGGTGGATTTTTTGGTGATTTTACTTTAAGTCCCGATGAAATAGTAGCTGCTGAGTCTGGAAATTTGTACGTCAACCTCCATACAGAAAATAATCAGAGTGGAGAATTACGCACCCAAGTTCTGCTCAACGAAATAGACCCAACAGGAAATGATCTAGCAACATTTTTACCGATATCAACCGTTCAAGAAGTCGATCCAGTAGGACTTAGTGACGGATCAGGAACTTTTTATGCAGTCCTCTCTGGCAATACTCTTAATATATCCGGTGATTTTTCTGTTGTATCAAGTGATTTGTTGAATGTCGGACCCTCCGAGGACTCAGAGGGGAACCCTCAAAGTTCAGTTCACCTTCATTTGGGTGGACTTGGTGAGAATGGCGATATTTTACGCAACTTGACTGTGGTTGAAACTGATGGTGTTGGTGCAGGTTTCTTCTCTGGTAGTTTTACTCTGGATGAAACTGAAGTTGCAGCAGTAGAGTCAGGAGGAGTTTATATTAACCTGCACACAGTAAATAATCCGAGTGGTGAGTTGCGCGGACAGGTGATTTTAGAAGATTTGGATACTGTAATTCCTCTTGATGATGTAGTGTTCAATGGAGACAACCGGGATAACAATATTGATGCAGGTTTTGCTAACGATATAGTAAGAGGTTTTGCTGGAGACGATCGATTAAATGGACTCGCAGGTGACGATCGCGTCATTGGTGGTGATGGTAATGACAACCTGATTGGTGCTAGAGGAAACGATACTCTATTAGGCCAGGATGGTAATGATGTTTTAGAAGGTCGCCCTGGGTTCGATATATTGCTTGGTGGAGACGGTAATGATATTCTCAATGGTGGTCAAGGTCGCGATCGCCTGAATGGTGGTGCTGGAGACGATGAATTGATAGGTGGGGCAAGTATAGACCGATTTATTTTTAACACCAACGAAGAATTTGATTCTCAAGATATAGGTATAGACCAGATTAATGATTTTAATAGTGGGCAAGATAGAATTTTGCTTGACTTGAGAACCTTTACTGCTCTAGATAGTTCTCCTGGTATTGGTTTATCTACAGATGATTTTGCAATTTTCTCTAGTGAAGTTGATGCTGCAACTGCTGAGGCTAAAATTGTTTACAACTCTGCTAGTGGAGCGTTGTATTATAATGCCAACGGTACTGAAGATGGGTTTGGTAGTGGCGCTCAATTTGCCACATTAGACGGCAGTCCAGAGTTAGTAGCTAATGATTTTCAAGTTAGATAGATAGGAATTGCCACTCTACCTGTACGCTCAGTTGCAACGCACCTTACACCATTCCTGCCTGTTTGATCTGAAAACTAATTCATATCATGTCCGGATAATTAGCGATCAAAAAAACTTTCTCCTCTTTCTTTTTCTTTCTTCCTTCCTGACTTCTGACTCCTCCGTCGTTTATTTATAACTGTTCAACCGGACATGATATCATATTATATTCCCTGTTAAATTCCACCAACAAAAGAATGAGGATTAAAAATATTTTGTGGGTCAAATTGTTGTTTAATTCGGCGCATTATCTCAATACCATTCTGATTATAACCCCAAACATCTAGTTTTTCTTTTATCTCTAATGGTGCTGCTAAAACTGTGATAAATCCACCTTTAGATTCACACCAATGCCGTAATTCTAGAAGAGTTTCGGGAGTAACAGAATTAAACTTTAATTCTCCCAAACCACTCCCTGCATGAATTAATCCGAAACCAGTTTCTATGGCCGATCGCTCTAAAGTTTCTACAGCTTCGGTAGGAATAACTCCTATTTTACAAATTATTTCATTTGGCTGAGAATGCCATATTTGTTGTTTTAATTTTTGCCATAATTCTGCTTCATAATCATTGTAACGGGTGGAATTTAAACCTAAGCTGTCTCCCACTTTTAATAATTGATTAGATTGCTCTTCAACACTCTCTATTATGCTTTGAAATCTAACCATTAATCCCACACCTTTACCTAAGTCTAATTGTTCTACTAATTTAGTTGAAAGTAAGTCAATAGCAACGGGTGTTAATGCTGAAGATAATAAAGTTTGAGTTGCTTTGGCAATGTTATTTTTTTCTCCTACTAAAACAACGGTACCGGATGCTTGTTGTTGAGGATAAACTCTCAGAGTAACTTGACTAATGATACCTAATGTGCCATAAGAACCTGTAAATAATTTCATTAGGTCGTAACCTGCCACATTTTTAACTACCCGTCCTCCCGCTTTAGCAATTTTTCCATCCGATCGCACAAAACTTATACCCAGTAGCATATCTCGTACACCCCGGTAGCGTTGACGAAGGGAACCTGTATCAGCAGTGGCAATGATACCGCCAATAGTAGCAGTTTCTGGATAAGCAGGGTCGATAGCGAGAAATTGACCTGCTTTTGCTAAGGTTTCTTGTAATTCTGCATATTTCATCCCAGCTTCCACAGTAACAGTTAAGTCACCCACAGCGTGTTCAATGAGATGGTTGAGACGATCGCTACTAATAACTGTTATTCCTTGTTTGTGAGTAGTTCGGTCTACTTTCATTAACCCTCCCCAATGAACTTTGCTACCGTTACCACAAGGTAATATTGCCCAATTATTTTGAGCACAGCAGTTAACTATGGTAGAAAGTTGTGCTTGAGTTTCTGGATAGACGATGCAGTTGATGGTAGTGTCGGGAGCGATCGCCTGTGATATTTGTTGTTTTTTTGTTTGGTCTATATCTTGCCACAAACTAATATTTTCTTTGCCGACAATAGTTTCTAATTCTTGTATGTTAAATGTATTTTCTTGGGAAATCACTATGATTAATTATGAATGGTATTAAGGAACAAGGAACAGGGAACAGAGAACAGGGAATAGGGAATGAATAAAAATTCTAGACTAACCTAAAACTGTACCTCACGCTTCCTGAAATTTGCTGTATATGCTGAACTACTTATTTTTATCATACTTTTAGATTTATATTTATTGCGAACTTCAATTTATTCTTTTTTAAAAAAAGCAAAGAACGAGTTGGTGTTTGACATAGACTGATGATCAACCTTAAACAAAGAAGTGCTTTTCCTACTGTTCCCTGTTCCCTGCTATATAAACTATAAATGTGCAACCCCCCTTTCCCGACTATAGTCTGATATAGTATCAAATTGTTTAACCCCATAGTCTGATAAATCCTGATGGGAATAAGGACAAATCTAGGTTCAATTATTTGAATAAAGGAAAACAAAAATATGCTGACAGAATTACAAACAAAAAAATGGACAGGTCTGTTTCAAGTCTATGATGCCGATCAAAATGGTGTAGTAGAAAAAGACGATTTTGAGGAAATATTCCAGAATCTTGCTAGAGGGGGTAATTTCACTCAGGGAACACCACAAATTATTAGATATTATTAGAGAAGATGATCTGGTAGGAGTTAGATAGTTAAAGAAAATGTAAGTAAAAAAAACTTTATTTTTACCTATAAAAAATACTTATTTAACTTACTAACTACCCCCTAAAACCGATCGCTTAATACTAAACCTGACGATAAGCAATTACAGCATAAAAAGGGTCGCCTCCTCCTAAACCGAACATCTGTAAAAAACCAGGTACATTTGACTTCTGATAAATTACCTCTACTTGACTAAATCCTGGAACCCCATTAGCATTTTTTACACTGTCAAAATAACGCTTAACTAACTCTACTCTTGAGGTTTCTGAACCATCTCGCCAAGCACTAATAGCCTTTTGATAAAACATCCGATTAGAAAAGCTAATAATTGCTATCCCGCCAGGTTTCAAAATTCGATAAATTTCATAAAATATAGCATCAGGATATTGCAAATATTGAATAGAAACACAGTTAACAACAGCATCAAAATCTTTGTCAGGAAAAGGTAGTTTTAAATCCTTGTTTAAATCTTGAACAAAGTAATGATTTAATTGACGATTTTTAGCCAACTCCTCCTCATTCATACCATGTCCTTCAACATGAGCAAATTCCATATCCTGTGGTAAGTGAGAAACCCAACTACTCATCATATCCAAAATCCGAGTATGAGGTTTCAGGCGATCGCGATATAAATTTGTCAACTGGTCAATAAACCCTTCATCCACATGAGTAACAAACCTAGGGTAAGAATAAAACAGGCGATCGTCAGAGTCATCTAATTTCGTGCGTTGATTAGCTTGTAGTAACATAAATAGTCAAGGTGGGTTTACACTACATAATATATTTTATCCAAATGTTACGAATTGTAAAGTAAGCGGTACAATAAAAAATGTATAGCAATAGCTAGAACAGTTAGGACAAAGACTGATAATGATCTTTAGGTGTTGCTGAATTGAAGTATGAATGCGCGATTGTTTGGTTCAGGTCCACGCCCCCTAAATCCCCCAAAATTGGGGGACTTTTAGAGTTTTATTCCCCCCAAAATTGGGGGGGCAAAATCATACCCAGAATCAGCAACGCCAATCTTTAGACAGAGAAATGTTTTTCAATCTGTTCCCTGTTGCCTGCTATGCAACTTCAGCAAATCAAATATTCAACCAAAATATGACAACAACAACCGCAGAAAAAATGACAACTAAACTCCCTCCCCTTATTCCCCGTGAAATTTTGTTTGGCAACCCCGAACGTACCAGTCCCAAACTTTCCCCCGATGGCAAATATCTGGCATATATTGCTCCAGATGAAAAAAATGTCTTGCAAATATGGGTACGAACAATAGGTCAAGAAGACGACCGCCAACTTACTGCCGACAAAAAACGGGGCATTCGGATGTATTTCTGGACTTACAACGAAGACCAACTCATATATCTTCAAGATGCTGATGGGGATGAAAATTATCATCTCTATCAAGTTAATATTCAATCAAACATGGTGCGCGACCTCACCCCATTCCAGGGAGTCAAAGCAGAAGTAATAGATTTAGACCATAATTTCCCTGACCAAATATTAGTGGGTCTGAACCTGAAAAATCCCCAAACTTTCGATGTTTACCGCATCAACCTCAATAATGGTGCAGTAGAATTTGACACCCATAACCCAGGTAATATTGTTGGTTGGACTGCTGATGCAAAATTCCAAATCCTGGCTGCAGCAACCATCACAGAGGATGGAGGTTCGGATTTACTGTATCGCGAAACCACAGAAAAATCTTGGGAAACTATCCGTCACTGGGGGCCAGATGAAGATGGAGGCCCGAGTTTCTTCTCCAATGATGGCAAAACTCTCTATATATCAGCTAACCATGATGCTAATGCTATACGTTTACTTGCTCTCGATCTTGCCACTCGCGAAGAAAAAGTAATTGCTGAAGACTCCCAATATGACATTAGTGGCAGTTTAACTCATCCTATTACTCGTGCTATTGAAGCAGTGGGTTTCTACAAAGATAAATTAGAATGGCAGATTCTAGATGATAGCATTGCTGCAGATTTTGAATTTCTCAAGCAAGCGCACAAAGGCGAGTTTCGCATCGTTAGTCGTACCCTCGAAGACAATAACTGGTTGGTAGCTTATTTTACTGATGACGGACCTGTTTATTATCATACTTACGACCGCACTGCTAAAACTATAACTTTTCTCTTTAGCAACCAACCCCAACTCGAAGGTTTACAGTTGGCACCAATGGAATCCATTTCCTACGCTGCTAGGGATGGTCTAACTATTCATGGTTATCTGACTAAACCTGTAGGTGTTCCAACTCCAGCACCAGCAGTGCTTTTAGTTCATGGGGGACCATGGGCACGAGATACCTGGGGTTATAGATCGCAAACTCAGTGGTTAGCTAACCGAGGTTATGTTGTATTGCAAATTAATTTCCGAGGTTCGACTGGTTACGGTAAAGATTTTCTCAATGCTGGTAACCGGGAATGGGGAGCGAAAATGCACGACGATCTAATTGATGGAGTTAACTGGTTAGTTGAAAAGGGTATTGCCGACAAGGATAAAATTGCTATCATGGGTGGTTCTTATGGTGGTTATGCAACATTGGTAGGGTTGACTTTCACCCCGGAAGTGTTTGCTGCTGGCGTGGATATTGTCGGACCGAGTAACTTGATCACTTTAATGCAAACTATCCCTCCTTATTGGGAACCTTTGAAGAAAGTCTTTTTCCATCGTGTGGGAAATTTGGAAACTGAAGCAGAGTTTTTGAAGTCGCGATCGCCTCTGTTTTTTGTAGATAAAATTCAGAAACCTTTGTTAATAGGTCAAGGAGCAAATGACCCACGGGTGAAAGAGTCGGAAAGTACGCAAATTGTTAAGGCAATGGAAGACGCGGGTAAACCGATCGAATATGTGCTATATACAGATGAAGGACATGGTTTTGCTCGTCCAGAAAACCGTTTACATTTTTATGCGATCGCTGAGGAATTTTTAGCAAAGTATCTAGGTGGAATATTTGAACCAGTAGGTAATATAGAAGGTCACTCTGGTGTAGTTCATTAGAGTAGGGGAGTAGGGGAGTAGGGGAGCAAATTCCTTGGATAAGAGGTACAGAGATTAACAATTTAACGTTTGTAGTGCGGGCATCTTGCCCGCGATGGGTGCACCTCATATAGCAATGTGCGCTGGCATATTTAGGGCTTGCTGATTAAATAT
This sequence comes from Okeania sp. SIO2F5, assembly GCF_010692685.1. Lineage (NCBI taxonomy): Bacteria > Bacillati > Cyanobacteriota > Cyanophyceae > Oscillatoriales > Microcoleaceae > Okeania > Okeania sp. SIO2F5. The sequence continues at coordinate 9,708 of NZ_JAAHGU010000141.1, forward strand.
CAAAGCATTGACTGATATTGGTTTGCTGCCTTTTTTTGTCTTTAAAAAGTGCAAGCTTTTCGGTCGCTCAAGCTCAAAAAGCTAGTATTTTGGGATGATTATGGCAGAAAAATAAAGGGACAATTTTTACTACTACCTCCTCGCTCATCCCCATTTCTCCTGTCTCCTGTCTCCTGTCTCCTGTCTCCTACCCCCACCAACAGACTTTATGAGCGCAAACCCTATTTACAAATTACAAGAGGTGTCCAATAGCTAAAAGCCTTATATTATCGGTTTTTTATTCCCCCTTCCGGAGCTGTTGCCTGTTGCCTGTTGCCTGTTGCCTGCGCACAGTGCTATAACTTCGGAAACTGCTGTAAATACATCCTCTTTCTTTGGTAGTCCTGCGGAGCGTAATAGTATACAGCAAAAAAATACCAGGTACGGGAGCAAAAGGAATACCTGAAACGGGAGCAAGATGCACCACTACCCAACAGTTTAAAACTCAGGCAACACCAGATTTTTCCTTCTGTGCTAGATAACTAAAGCCTTCTTCCTTCTTCCTTCTTCCTTCTTTCTTCTCCTCTTCTTCCCTCCTGACTCGGTAACTTCCCCTCCACCGGAGGGGGAGGGGTTAGGGGTGGGTTGACTCCTGACTCCTGATTAACTATTCTTCTTCATAAAAACTATAAAAAAGATATTCATTTTTAAAACCATGTCTATCTAAGACATGATGAATTAACCCACGATCAATTAATAATTGACCAATCGAAATTGCTTCTTGTAAATTCAAATTTTGAGTCCTCATTAACCATTTTACTGCCTCAGAACCAACAAAACATTTTGGGTAAATACCCCACCGATGTCGGCGGTCTTTTATTGCTACTCCATGAGAACCACGCATTTCCTGAATCAAGGTATCTATATCTATATTATTAAGAATTTCACTGTCGATATTATTGATGGTTGATACAGTTAAATTATCCTCTTCATCTAGCTCTAAATCAGAAATTTTTCTTTCCAGTTTATGTACAAAACTATCAGGATAATAAAGTTCTGCAGATTGGGTAGTATTTTTCTGAATCCAAGTCTGAATCATTTGCTCTATTTCTGGAGATTTTAAATGCAAATCTCGCTGAGGAAAAGGAATTTCAATTCCATATTTTCTTAGACTTACTTCAATACGGTAATTTAGTTCACTTTTGAGCTTGCTTTTTTTCTGAGGTTCTCTAATCCAAACAAGCAAATCAAAGTTTAGAGAACTATCACCAAATTCTTGAAACCATAGTTGCGGTGATGGATGTAATAATACTTCGGGATGACTTTTAGCTACTTCTAAAATAGCTTTTCTAACTAACCTAATTTCAGAACCATAGGCAACTCCTATGGGAACTTTTACCCGAGAAATCGGATTATTATGACTCCAATTTAAAACTTCATTTTCTAGAAAACGAGAGTTAGGAACAATTAAAGAAATCTTGTCTAAAGTAGTAATGTAAGTGCTGCGTAAACCAATCCGTTTAACAATACCTTCTAAATTTCCAACTTGAATAAAATCACCCACTTGAATAGGCCGCTCAAAAATTAGAATAATGCCACTCATAAAATTGTTAGCAATATTCTGTAGACCAAAACCGATACCTACACCAAGGACACTAGCAATAATTGCTAAAGAACTAACATCTACCCCCCAAAGTTGCAGAATAATTAGTATACCTAAGAAAATTAAGCCATATTGAACTAAGAAACTAATTGTATCTTGAATGCTCTGCTCTGCTCCTGTTAAGCCAATAATTTTACTTCTGAAGATGCTAATAAAATATCCTACTCCTTTCCACATTGCAATGGTTAATCCGACTAAAAACATTATGTCTAAAATGGAAAAACCTTTGTTACCTAGATTAAAAATAGTAGAAGTAAAGCTCTCTTTTAAAATATTTAATACTTTGTCGCGATAGTTGCTAAGAAATGGTATTAAATCGGTTATATAGAGGACAACTACTATCCAGACTATGACTCTAACAGCAATTCCAGTTAATGGCAAAAGTGTAGGGAAATAATTGACAAGTTTAGGATATCTTTCCTCAAATAAATTGCTAATTTTGAATTCAAAAAAACCATAAGATAACTGTAGAGTAAAAGCAGTTAAAATTAGAATAATACTGATAATTAATACTTTGAAAAGATAACGTGGCTGACGTTCTTTTTGACCTAATTCCAAAGCTTCTTCAATTCTATATTTCCAGATTACTGCTTGCTCTTCTATTTTCATTCTTTTTTTGACATCTGTCGCAGTTACTGTGAGTAGATATTTACTATTAACACGCAGAATTGTTTCTTCATTTTTCTGGTCTATATCTACCTCTATAGATTCACCTGAGCTTAAGATATTTTCTAATGTTGAACTGATGATTTCAGCTCGTTTAGTAGCTGTCAAATTTTTATCATCATTACCTGATACTTTAAATAAGATTTTACCATTAAGTACTACTGGAGCTGTTTTGAAATTATTATTAGTAGCAGTAGATTGCCCCCAAGCTGGTACTATGAAAAATAATAAAGGTAGCAAAAAAGCAATTATTAATATTTGAATAATTTGTCTTTGAGCTATTTTTCTCCTTAGTGGAAAAATCAAACTATTCCTTGTTGCTAGAGAGCAATTTGTTCGTTCACATCTTGCTACTTTTCTCAACTTTAGCCATAAATATTCATACCACATAGCAACCTTTTAAAACCTCAATGAACATTTAATTATCGACTGATTTGCTGTGGAAAAATTGACGCACTAAATTTGTTAACTTATTGGTACTTTCTATTACTGCTAAATTTTGTTCTAGCAGATTTACAGCGCTTTTGCCGATCTCTGAACCACATCATCACAACAAAAATCGTGTAGGGGCGTTAGCGGCAGCTTTGCGTTAGCAAATGGCCATTTGCTGGCGCATAACTATCGTTAACGCCCCTACTGTGGTCTACTGAAATGAAAACCGCTGTAAGTTTTTTTATTAGGACTTACTAATTTTTTAATTTTAATATGAAATACTAAAAATTATGTTATTTAATACTCTCCTTATCTCCCTTACTAATTATTGATATCAAAACAACTTTTGCAAGAGATTATAGTTGTAACTTACTATCATATAAGCTTTTGGCTAAGTTCTCTGAATGGTATAATTATTGTTTGAAAAACGCAGAAGGCATAAGGGAAAATTGCTTATGGATAGTCTTCGACACACCACTCCCTGTCTTATAACCCCAAACAATTTTAAGCATCACCGTTGACGGTGGAGTATTAAACCCGCCACAGAAAAGATAATATCATGAACTTTAAAGTAATGAGGAAAAATGAAATTATTACTCAAGCAAACTAGAGCTACTATTCGTAAATCCCTAGGAGTTATTCGTAAGGGTTTATCGTTTGGAGAAATTTTAGATAATAAAGCTTTGATTGGAACTCACCACAAAACAGGTACTGTTTGGATGTTAACTATATTCAGTGCTATTGGTTCTGATTATGACTTAAAATTTTGCCGGGAGAAAAATAAGGCAGCTCTTAGGGGTTCATCTAAGAACTTTGGGCATTGGTGAAAATAGGTATGACATTTGTCCGGATCAGAGCGCAATAGAACTCTATTCCGCTTACGCGACCAAAAAACTTTCTCCTTCTACTCGGGGTTTCAACTTCATTCTTCCCTCCTGACTCGTGAATTCTGACTTCCCTCCTGGGAGGGGTTAGGGGTGGGTTGACTCCTAAGTAATGCGCGATTAATATCATACACGCTATTCAGCAACGCCGAACTTTGATATTTTTCTTGACGATCATTCAAAGTTGGATTTTGACATACTTTCTAATTACAAAGGATTACATATTATCAGAGACCCAAGAGATGTAATTGTTTCTACTTGTTTCTATCATACAAAATCATCAGAAAAATGGTTACATATTAACAGAAAAGATTTTTGTGGATTGACTTATATCATGTCCGGTTGAACAGTTATAAATAAATAACGACGGAGTCCTCAGGAGTCAGGAGTCAGGAGTCAGGAGGGAAGAAAGAAGAAGGAAGAAGAAGAACTGGAGTTGAAGGAGAAAGTTTTTTATCACTAATTAGCCGGACATGATATTACCAGGAAAAACTAAATTATTATTCATCCTGTGATGATCAATTGATATTTGAAATGGAGAATGCAACTAGGAATGTAATTGAAGATATCAAGTATTGGAATTATGATAATCCTGACTTTATAGAGAGAAAATATGAGGATTTAATTCAAGATACTAACCTAACTTTATTCAGAGATTTTTTTCAGTTTCTAGGGTTCTAGGAAATAATTATTCCTAGTCTATTCAGAATAGCCTACAGAAAAAGTTTTTTTTCTGGACGGGTTTCGAACAGTAAGCATATCAGAACGTGAAAAAAACAGCAGTGGAAAGAATCTTTTAAGCCCATTCACGAAGCCAAGTTTGTGAATCTATTTGATGATGTGTTGAGCAAACTAAATTATCAGTAATTATTCAATAATTTATCGACTAAATTTGCTAATCTCTTAGCACTATCATTTACTGCTAATTTTTCCGAACCCTGATTCATTTTTTCCAGTTTTTCTGGTGAATTTAATAACTCCAAAACTACTGTTTCAAGTTTTTCAGAAGTTAATTCTGATTGAGGAAAAACTATTGCCGCTTCCTGATTTGCAAATACATTAGCATTATAAACTTGATGATTATCAGCAGCATAAGGATAAGGAATTAAAATAGAAGGTGTATGAGTAACTGCTAACTCTGTTAAAGTACCCGCCCCTGCTCTACCAATCACTAAATTTGCCCGCTGAAATAAACCAGCCATATTATGATAAAATGTCATGGGAAAATATTGGGGATGTTCTACACTAAAAGCATCTCTGTCATTTTCCCCAGTTTGGTGAATAATCCAAGCACCAGCATCAACCCATGCAGGAACACATTCTCTCACTAATTGGTTAACCGAAACTGCTCCCTGAGAACCCCCAACAACTGCAATTACAGGGACATTCTCTGGAATAGGTATATCTAACACTTGGGGAGACAAAAATTGCTCTCTGACAGGAGTACCTACATAAACCGTCTTGCCATTAGGGAGATATTTTGCTCCTTCCTCAAAACCCACTGCCACTACATCACATAAACGACTAAACCAACGTGTCACCTTCCCAGGCAAAACATTAGACTCATGGAGAATAACTGGTAAACCCAAGGAACGAGCAGCAATAATGGCCGGAGCAGCAATATAACCACCAGTAGTAAACAATCCTTGAAAGTTTCCCTGCTTAAGTATATGTCTTACCTTTAGAATAGAGCCAATAAGTCCACTCAAAATTTTTAAAGTCCCCAGGCCCAATTTCTGCTGAAAACCTTCAACTGATATAGTATGGAGAGGATACTGGGATGGGACTAACTTAGTTTCTAAACGATTAGGTACTCCTAACCATTCGATCTGATAATCCTTTAATTCCTTAGCAGTGGCGATCGCTGGAAATAAATGTCCGCCAGTACCACTGGCCGCGATTAACAATTTAATTGGTGTATTGGTCAAGGTTTCTTTACTCCCTGGTATAACAATGAGATAAGTCAAAAATTTCAAATCAAAAGGCCAAAGTTTAAGATAAATTGATAATTTGTGTATTTTAATTTATCTATAGCAGGGATCAGGGAACAGTGGTAAAAGCTTTTCTCTGTCTCAGGTTTATCATCAACATAAGTTCTAATCAACTTGTTCCTTACTATAACTTTCAGTTTTGCAGAAGGTCTAATATTTCATAATTAGTCTTTAACGCAGTAACATTAGGCAAAAATTAAACCTACCAAAATAATTGGGTCTAAAACCCTGCCTTTTAAGGCGAAATATTTTTGGAGCGAAGCTCAAATCCCCGTTATAGCAATGAGCGCTCAAGTATTTACAATGTCCAGCTCAAAGTGCAGTAAGCGAAAAGGTGTACAAAAAATAATGTGTAAATATGCCAGCGCACATTGCTATACAAAAATAACTTCTGACTTCTGACTTCTGACTTTGTTAAGGCCATATAATTCGATTCTGACAACCAACAAATCTTTAAACTAACAACTTTTATAAGTTAAAAATGATTATTTCTCAAATCATATTTCGTACCCAAAGCAAATTTTTGATTAAATTTCAGAAATTATCAACAACATTATTTAGTTCTTTATTACTAGGTTTAACTGTTTCTTCTGGAATAGTTTTATCTCCTAATTTTACTTTAGCTCAAGATAGAGATAAAACCCCTGATGAACTGACCGAACTTTTGAAAAAAATAGATCGAGCTGCCAGTCGTCAAGACTTAGAAGATGTCATGGATTTCTATAGTAATGATTTTACTAACTCTGATGGTTTAAATCGGGAAAGTTTGTCAGAAGCTTTATCTAAATTCTGGCAACTTTATAAATCAGTTGAATATCGTACTGAAGTAAAATCCTGGGAAATAGATGGCGATGCAATTGTGGCTGAAACTGTTACTTATATTACTGGTGTTCAGCAAATGAACAATAGAAATATAAGATTAAAGTCTACTATTACTTCTCAACAACGTTATGAAGATAAAAAAATTGTTGAACAAGAAATTTTAGCCGAGCGTAATCAACTGACATCCGGCAAAAATCCACCTACTATTAATGTTAATTTACCACTAGAAGTAGAAGTAGGTAAAAAGTATAACTTTGATGTGATTGTTGCAGAACCTTTGGGCGAACAAATTATGTTAGGAGCTGCTTGGGAAGAACCAATTAATGAAAATTCTTACGATCTTGAACCTGCTAATTTTCAATTAGAACTATTGCCTTCTGGGGGAATTTTTAAAATTGGTGAGGTCATAGAAAATTCTCAGGATCAATGGTTATCAGCAGTTTTGATGAGAAAAGGAGGTATTACTATTAGTACCTATCGTTTAAGAGTTTTGGATAAGTGATGATTTATCTAAGGAGTCATTAGAATTTAGAATTTAGAATTTAGAATTTAGAATTTAGAATTTAGAATTTAGAATTTAGAATTTAGAATTACCTATTCTGATAAATAATATAAATAAGAAGATTGGATAAAAGGATTTTTTTTCTTCTTTTGGTCTCATGGATATGGTTAGGAAACCCATCCATCCCACCCTTCGGGAAGCTCCGAAGATCAACCGCTTTTTTCTCCATGAATGGAGAGGCTTTATACCTGAATTTTTCGGTAAATAATTAAATTAAAATGGTAAGTTTATAGAATAGTAAATATGATTTCTGTTGAGGATAAAATAGTCTTAATTACAGGTGCTAGTAGTGGTATTGGAGAATCTTGTGCCAATATATTTGCTCAAGCAGGTGCAAATCTAATTTTGGCTGCTCGTCGTCAAGAAAAACTAGAAAAACTTGCTGATGAATTAACTAAAAAATTCCAGTGTAAAACTTATTTATTAAAGCTAGATGTACGCGATCGCCTAGCAGTAGAATCAGCAATAAATTCTTTACCTGACCCTTGGAAAAATCTTGATATTTTGATTAATAATGCTGGTTTAAGTCGTGGTTTAGATAAACTCCATGTTGGGGACTTCAACGATTGGGAAGAAATGATTGATACTAATGTTAAAGGATTACTATACATGACTCGCTATGTAGTGCCAGGAATGGTTAATCGTAGTCAAGGTCATGTAGTTAATATTGGTTCTATTGCTGGTCGTGGTGCTTATCCCGGAGGTAATGTTTATTGTGCTTCAAAGGCTGCTGTTAGAGCAATTTCTGAGGGGTTAAAACAGGATTTATTAGGAACTCCTGTGCGAGTCACTGAAATTCAACCAGGTTTAGTAGAAACAGAATTTAGTAATGTCCGATTCCATGGGGACACAGAAAAGGCTAAGAATGTTTACAAAGACTTGACACCATTAACCGGAGATGATATAGCAGATTTAGTATTTTTCTGCGTTACGCGATCGCCCCACGTCAATATCAGCGAACTATTAGTAGTACCCACAGATCAGGCTAATGCAACAATGGTTCATCGACATCAATAGGACGATCGAGAAATATAGAAAATTTTTCAGAATTTTCCAGAATGCTTCAATTACCTTGAGAAATAAATGGTAGATGCACCCTGATAGATAACCTCCGCCGTAATTGGTGGAGGTTTTTTTTGCACTAAAACAATAGAAAATCAAATTGATAATTTCCGGATTAAGTATCAGAAGATGGGAAACAGAAATGGTAGATGCACCCTGATAGATAACCTCCGCCGTAATTGGTGGAGGTTTTTTTTGCACTAAAACAATAGAAAATCAAATTGATAATTTCCGGATTAAGTATCAGAAGATGGGAAACAGAAATGG
>NZ_JAAHGU010000142.1:0-17942 GCF_010692685.1 Okeania sp. SIO2F5
GTAAACAATTTCAAGCTATAAACTGTAAATTATCAATACCATTACAGACATCCTTAAAACTTTAAGGTTTAGCGATCGCCTAATTTATGAAAAATACAGCTCATACAGTTACTTTTATATTACATTGCAAATATCTATGTAACATGTAAAGATGCCAGCGCTCATTGCTATAATATCATGTCCGGTTGAATACTTATAAATAAACGAGGGAGGAGTCAGAACTCAGGTAGGGGAGCTGTCGGTAGGGCGACCTACAGGAGTTAGGAGGGAAGAGGGAAGAAAAAAGAGAATGACTCCTTAGTCTATAGAACCCATTTGATATCTATATAATTATGGTAGTCAAGTCTTTTCGTGCATCTATTTTGAGGAAAAATTATCTGAAGGAGTGTTGAATTTTTTTTATTATTTCTCCCCACATCTTCCCTCTTACCTCCTGTCTCCTGTCTCCTGTCTCCTGTCTCCTAGCTAACGCGCATATTTATGAAGATACCAAATGGGTTCTATATCACAACGATACATAACAAACTCTTAATGATATAAGTAATGTCTATTGTGTAAAAATAAATAGATTACTTACATTAAGATGTTATTCATGGCAATTCAACTCCAACAAGCTCTAGAAGTAGGAAAATATCTCCTGACTCAACGTCTCAAAGGGCGTAAACGTTTTCCCCTAGTTTTAATGCTGGAACCTCTATTCAGATGTAATTTAGCTTGTCCTGGTTGTGGAAAAATTCAGCATCCGAAGGAAATACTCAAGCAAAACCTCACACCTCAAGAATGTTTTGCTGCTGTAGAAGAATGTGGCGCTCCCGTGGTTTCTATTCCTGGAGGCGAACCTTTATTGCATCCACAAATTGCTGAAATTGTGCAGGGGTTAGTCGATCGCCAAAAATTTGTTTATTTATGCACTAATGGTTTGTTACTTGAAAAGAATATAGATAAATTCAAACCCTCTCCTTATCTAACTTTTAGCATTCATCTTGATGGTTTACAAGCAACTCACGATCGATGTGTTGACCGACAAGGAGTGTTTGAAATAGCTGTTAAAGCAATTCGCGCTGCTAAAGCAAAAGGATTTCGAGTTACTACCAATACTACTGTATTTGAGGGAACAGACCCGAAACAAATGCAGGAATTTTTTGATTTTCTAGAAAGTTTAAATATTGATGGAATGATGATTTCTCCTGGTTATAGTTATGAGTGGGCACCAGACCAGGAACATTTTCTCAAACGCCAACAAACACAGTTATTATTTAGAGAAATTCTTGCTCCTTTTAAAACTGGTAAAAAGAATTGGAATTTTAATCATAATCCTCTATTTTTAGATTTTTTGATGGGAGAAAAAGATAAAGATTATGATTGTACTCCCTGGGGTAGTCCTAGTTATAGTGTGCTTGGTTGGCAGAAACCTTGTTATTTAATGAATGAAGGATATTATGCTACTTTTAAAGGACTTTTAGAAGAAACTAATTGGGATAATTACGGTTATAAAAGTGGGAATTCTAAATGTGCTGATTGTATGGTTCATTGTGGTTATGAACCGACAGCAGCAATAGCAGCAATGGAGTTAGAAAATATTCCTCAAGTTTTGGGTTCTTTGTTGAAAATTGGGGGTTAAATAAAAGTTATTGTGTCTACGCTCCGATTTTTTGGCAGTTGTAGGGATTAGGGTAAACTTTTTTCGACTACCACTGACAACCTTCTTCAAAAGGATAGCACTACGTCTTTTGGTTAGGACAATAATTTTTGGTGGTAAGGGAACAGAGGAATTTCAAGAGCGTAAAAACCAGAATTACGCCCAACAATTTCGTTAAAGTGGTGATCACCTCCCAAGCGATAATAAATTTTATCTGCCTTTTTCAAATATTCGGGCAACTTTTGATTTAATTAGGGTTTGCTGATTAAATCTAAAAGTATTGACATATAAAGGTTTTAGCATTTTTTTTGTTGAAAAAAGTCCCAGCTTTTAGGTCGCTTAGGTTCAAAAAATTAGCATTTTAGGCGCATAGTTGCGCAGAAAAATCGAAAAATCAAGGGACTATTCTTTCTCCTACCTCCTCTATTATTCCCATTTCTCCTGACTCGGTCCTCCTACCCTCACCCATAAGACTTTTGAGCGCAAACCCTAATTAATTAATAGGAAAAGCTGCATCCACACCACCAACAAGAATGATTGTCATTCTCACAAAACCTGTCAATTTTTTACCGCTGCTTATATTCTTTAAACCCTTATCCAACAATAGTTTTGAGCTGCTTGTCACCCCATGATTTCAAAAACTTTAACCGCATTTATTGTTGACTCAATCTTAAATATCAAAACTGTTGATTTTTGTTCATTTGTTTAACTGTTGCCATCATTTCTCCTAAAAAGGGTAAACCAATAATCGCAGGAAGAAAATAACGAGAAGTGCATAATAAACCTAAAGCTGCTCCTGTAGCTTCTCCAAAATAAGGTTGATAAAATAAAATCAAAGCAGCATCACGAGTACCCACTCCAGCAAAAGTAAGTGGTAATAAACCAGCTAAAATTGCTAGAGGAGATAAGGCTAAATTAGTCAAGAAAGGAACATCTGCTTTAAGAGCTAAAATGAATAACCAGATTTGAAATAAATGTAGAAACCAAATAAAAATAGAAGTAGTAGAAACTTTAATTAATTGCCTTTTATCCTCCCAAAAATAATCGTGCATTTCTAACCATGATTCTTTTAAACTCTCTAATTTTTTCCCTATTTTTTTAGGTAAAATCTTAATCCCAATGTCAAAAAAAACAATAGCAAATTTTCTAGAACCTAAGAGAATTAAACCTAATATTAAACCTACTCCTACTCCTATAGTCATCAACCAGAAAAGAGAATTCTTGTCAGGATAAACTATCAAGCCAAATACACACCATAAAAGTAGTGATAACATATCACAGGCTTTTTCAAAGACTACTAAAGAGAGAGATAGAGTACCACTTAAATGTCCTCTATCTTTCATAAAATAAGCCTTAGCAATATCACCCATTTTTGATGGTAAAACCATATTCAAAACACTAGCACCTAAAATCAAACGATTTGCTTCCAGAAAATCTAAACTGCTTCCTTTAGGCATTAATTGTTGTAATCGCCATGAGGTAAATAAAGTAATGGGAATTACCATTGCTAAGGACAAAAACATGATTAAACCATCACAATTAGCAAAAACTTTGGCTAAATTTTGTAGGTCAATTTTAGAGTAAATAATTAGTAGAATAGCAACGCTTACGGCAATCGAAATATATTTTTTCATGGGATTTATTAGATGATTAATTATGGCTATTTAGTTACTTATAATTTTCTTTCTAATGTTAAATTTTGCTTGGGTTCAAGTTGTTTGATTTGTGGAGTAAGATCGAGCCAACGTTGTAGTTGTCCTTCTTGAAAAGTACGACTCATAACTACATATATAGAAGTTTGATCGCAACCTATTCCCCCTGCAATAACGGAATCCCATGATTCTGCTGTTAATTGATCGTAAACAACCCAATTGCCATTATTCCATTGTAAAGAACGATAGAAGCCAAAAGGAGCATTTTTCTTACCAGTAATCAGTATTTTTTGCAGAATTTTACGGATTAAATTTGGGAAAAAACGTCCTAATGTAAACATAACTATTCTTAAAACAATTAAATTAAAGCTAGTCATTTGTTTTTGTTTTGCCCAACCTAAAGAACCTTGAATAATAATTTCATTTTCCCCTAGTTCAATTTTGTAACGAGAGCTAACTAAATGAGCTACTGCATTTTTTACTTTATTTCCTTCCTTGATTAACAGAGAAAATTGAGTATCAGAAAGAATTAATTTATTGTCACGAAATAGTTTGAAAACTCCGCCTTTATTAAGAGCAAGATAAAGTTCAGTATTTTCCCTCCTATCTATTAAAATACCTCCTTCTTTTAAATGAAATATTCCCTGAGGGCGAGGGGATAAATCAGGTCGAACTTCAACAAAATCACGCCAAGCTAAAAGGTAATTCCAAGTATGATGCCCTACTATATGATCGTCCGCATAACAAGGATTTAATCCTTTTTCTAAACCCTTTAAAAAGCGGTCGTTAATATTCAATGCTTCTGGCATCCATTTGCCAACTAATTCAAATCCATAAGGAAAGAAATTATAAGTATTACGACTGGTATATTCTCCACCATAAGAGCCATCTGGATGAACAAAATGACTAGCAAGAGCAACAGCTTTCGCTAAAGCACCTTTTAGATCGATATTAGGATTAAGTTCATAAATCCATGCTAAACAAGAAATAGTTAAAGTATGATAACCTGGGTCACATCCTTCATACTCTTGAAACCAACCTTCATGGTTTTGCCATGATAAAACTTGTTCTAAACGCTCTTGTTTACTTTGATTCCATTTATCAGTTTTTAATAAATCAGAAAGCAACTCTAAACATAAAACAATTAATGCTTGATGATTTGTCAGTCTGCCACTTTCTTGATGATGTGCTAACCAATCAGCTCTTTTTTCAAAAAATCTTAAAGCATTTGGATTATCTAATTCCATTAACTTATAACTTTCAATACAAGCTAATAAAGAAAATGCTGCTGCTCCTCCTGCTCTTTCAAATGGAAAATAATCATCACAAGAGCCATCTTTATGAGCACTTTTGGCGGCAAATAAAATTCCCGCTTCTACCCAATCTCTAATAATTTCTTGACCATAAAAATGATTTTCAGGAATGTTGGTTTTATAAGCTAAAGCTAGAGGAAAAACAAATTCTTGGCTCATTCCACTGGGAAAATCTATAATTTTATACTGCCAAAAATTTCGATCAAAACAGCCATAATTATAGCTATGAACATTTCGATCCATTAAAGTCAATATTTTAGGTATTTGGGCGATCGCCTCTTGAGCAAATATATTTCTGTTCATTAATAATATATCAATCTAATTTTAAGTAGGTCGGCGGGGAAATTTATCAGTATGTGACGAAAAATTAAACCCTAGTTCGAGAGTTAAATTTAATCGGTTCTGTACTGTATTGTCCTATTTCTAGCCTCGCAGTCACTCCATCCATAAATTCCATAAGCAAGGTCTAACTAGTTGTCAAACATTTGTCGGGACAGTTATCTTTTTTGAGATATTGCCACTCCAATTCAATTGAGTTAATATTAGAACAATATTTAGGCAGAAATAAAGATGTATAAACCTAATATTCCTACTTTGACCATAACTTTTGAACTTTCTGACATTTGTGTATAAGGCCATTATCCTTTACTATGGCTCTCATACGTCCTAATTTTTCTGCTTCTTGAGCTTTTCCCTCCATCATCTGGATGTAAGATTTACGGTTCACCACCGATAACGCTCACCATAAACAAAGCTGATTAGAGGTTTAAACAGCGCTATAATGCTTAATCTAGGACCTCAATCCTTTGTCTGTTCAAAAGATTTTTCTTCACCTCAATTAGTAATATTAGCACTAGAGAATCAGCATCAGAGTTTTATACAAAATTTAACATGATCTAATCTTATCATACAAGATCCATTATATTATAAAATTTCACTTTAAATAAGTCACAAATAGAGGCTTTATGTGTGACAGCCATTTAGTGAAATTGTATTAGATTTAGACACATAGATATATCAATAGACATTTCCAGAAACTAAGTTTTTGCTTAGTAAATTAAAACATTTGAAATTAATTTTCGCAGAGGTCTAATGATCTTCACAAAAACTAATTTACCAAGACAAGTTGCTATCTATATACTTGTAATTACTGGTTCACTGATTCTTTATGGTTATTCTTTTAACTCTTCCAATCTTTCAAATGGTATTCCATATATTCAAGCTTTCATCGATCCTGAATTTTATAGTAAAGATTTTTATGTTCAAGAATTCTTAAACTTTACACCAAGATACTACTATCAAAAATTAATATCTTTAACAGCTAGCTTAGGTTTAGGTTTATCCTTGACCTACTTACTTTACTATATAATGGCTTTTTCCTCACTTGTAACAAGCTTGTATTTCATAGGGAAAAAGTTTAGTCATTCTATTTTATCAGGAGCACTACTCACTTTTTTGGTTTTAAATACACATAGCTTGGAAGCAACAGTTGGATATACAAGCATTTTTAGAAACGAGCCAATTTCTAGTATTTTCGCAATGGGGTTGGCAATTTGGGGAATTTATTATTGCTTTTGTAATAACTGGTTTAGAGGGTACTTATTTTTTGGATTTGCCTGTCTCTTACAATTTTTAGTTGGTTTTTTACCAGGGTGTTTGTTTATTCCTATATTATTGAGATATGCACATAAAAATCATTCTCTCAAAACTTTAATAATTTCTTTGGTAATATTTGTAGGCTTTGCTTGTTTAGTTTATGTTCCCATGAAGTTAACAGGAACAACTAATAGTGAGATTCTAAGTGACTCAGAATTTATTTATTGGTATGGTTATATTCGCCATCCTCACCATATAATTCCTTCTCGGTTTCTGATTCAAGAATGGAAGAGTTTTATTTTTTATATTACTGGTACTTTTTTATTAATTCAAACCTCAGATTTATTAACTTCTGATGATAAAAAAAATCTTTGTCTCATTATATATTTAACTTTGTTGGCACTTGCTGTTAATTATGTTTTTGTTGAAGTCTACCCTATATCTTTATTTGCAAAATTGCAATTAGCAAGAACAACTCCTTTTGCAAAAATTGTCATACTTATCGTTACCAGTGTTGCAGTTACTCAATACTATCAAAAAGGGAATCTCGCAATTTGTTTACTGCTTCTTTTTATTCCGACTATTCCGACTACCAATAATAACGGAATGCTATTTTTTTCAGTAGTTTTAACAATTGTAATTTTGCAAACTTTTGATTTATTAAAGTTAACAAGAACCAGATTATTTACCTCTCTAGCAATTATTGGCTTATTAAGTTGGATTATTTTCAATGCTCCTGCAGCATCAATTTCAACAATATTGGAAATTATTTTTCTACAATTACTTTCTTTAGGAATTTTATCAATTCCTTTTTTATTACAAGAAAAGCAATTACTACTAAAAAAATTTAATCTAAGGATTAATGCAGCTATTTATACTTCAGCGATATTTTCTGTTATCTATTTTTATTTGGGTTTTGTCCAACTCTTACCTAAAAGATTACCCCAGATTAATTATTCTCAGATCCCAAGCCACCGTCTCGCATTGAATTTTAGAAATCTTACTAGCAAAGATTCCTTAATTTTGATTCCTCCTTCTCAACATAAATTTCGCCTTTATTCTCAAAGGTCTGTAGTTTTTAGTTTCAAAAGTTTTCCATTTACTGATAAAGGAATAAAACAATGGTCTGAACGTTACAATATTCTAGTGGATTTAGAGTGGGAAAAAAGAATTATTTTCCCTAATTTAGATTTAAAATATCAGAATTTAAGTAATGAAGAAATCATCAGAATTGCGAAAGATTTTGGTGCTGATTATATCTTAACTAAGACTAATTGGCATTCAAATCTACCATTAGAAAAACTGATAGAAGATGAAAAATGGGTGATTTACAAGTGTAATTGAATTTTATAGTATCAATATATGATTGTAAAGTTTGGAGAGGCAGTAAGTCAGCAATAGTATCAGGAATAGTCTTAAGAAAAATATTGTTATTAACAAATCTTGATTTATCAGGACTTACGCAGTACAACTATTGTATAATCTCAGCATTTTTCTGGATATTGTCACTGTAATTAGTGCCGTTGCGTAGGTCCTGTTTATTATCATTTTCTTTGTGGGTTTAATACCCCACCGTCAACGGGGGTGTTCACGCATTACTTGGGGGAGCGAATCCCCATGTAATTTTCCTCCTGTCTCCTGTCTCCTGTCTCCTGTCTCCTTCTTCAAAGTCGCTACAAACCGTCATGAATTGTCTTATCCCAGAATTGAGAGATCGTTTTCTGGCAATTCCTCTTTAGGGACGTTGCATGCAACGTCCCTACCTACTCTCCTACTCCTTAAAAAGACTTTTTCAGCAAACCCTATTATAGAGCTATACAAGCATTGACATAAAGTCTAAATTCATCTGCTTACCATACTGGGGGTTGCACATTATGGAATGATATTGCCAAAAATTGGTTTAGATTTTGACTAAAAATAACCATTAATTAATCATTCTAGCAATTGATTAATCCACAATCCAATTCAATCAAAAATATCAAATCATTCGTCACTGTACAACGCCCCATACTGATTGGGTTGTTTTAATGAAAGGTGTTTTTATGAACCGGAGGTATCAGAGACTTTCTAGCATCTACTCAAGTCATAAAGATAAGTTGATGCACCTTTCTTTTCCAAACGATCTAATTCCAGCGAACACTCCAAGCTTTGAATATAATCTAAAGTAAATTCTTTTTCTTTTAAGCTTCTTTCCAAGGTGTAGGAAAACAAAAACCACACCCTTGAATTACCACGTAAATTTTCGATGTCTTGGACAAAACCATTTTTACCTCCAACTCCCCTAATAGTTTCTAAATTTTTTAGATTCTGAAATCGTGGCTGATAATAACCAAATTGATACTTTGTTCTATAAAATACATAGACTTTGTCATTGGATTTAGACTTGTCAACAATATATTCAATAACTGGCCTAATATTTTCTCCTACTATCGGGTTCTCAAGATTTTTCAATCCGATTAAGACTGGATTAAGAAAAAGGACAAAAACTATACCTATATATACAAATTTGTGAACCCTTTTCTTGAGATAATCTAGACCTTCAGCAACCAATAAAAGCAAGGATGGAAGAATAAATAAAAGCGATCTTCCTCCTGGAAGATAAGCCAAGCTCGACGAAGTTGTAAACGTGTATTTTTGAAGAATAGAAGCTATCAGTGCCAGTACAATTGGCAGAACTAATACGAAAACCTGAAACCTCTTTTGTTGTACTATTTTTTGTGTGCAACCACAGATAAAAAGAACCCAAGATAGACCATATACGCCTAAGCTTCCAGGATTAATAAATATATTTTTGAATGTATCTAAATACCAACGAAGAGTATCTTTTGGCGAGGAATTCAATGGATTAGGAGCGAAAAATCCTTTCCTCGCCCATGCTGCTAACTGACCATCACTTCCGAGGGAATTATTAATAACCAAATAAAATATCAATAGAAAACTTATTAAGATTAAAAAAGCAATAATACCGTACTTGATAAAATAAATCTTTTTTCTTTCGAGTAAGCTGCAAAGAATCAATGAAAAACCAACAGATGCTAGAACAAATATAGCCGGAAAAGATAACCATAATGATAAAGCCCCCACAAAACCATAAAGAAATGCCCAGGGGTAACTTATCTTTTTTTCGTATAATTTTAGAGCAAGAATGTATATAAATAGAGTTACTGAAACATCAATAGAATATTGTTTAAATTCTGAGGAATAATAAACTAATGAATTAGAAATTGCAAATAAAAGTAAAGCATATGGAACAGCCCTAGGACTATTATATTTTTTAGAGACTAAATAAAAAAGCCAAAGAGAAATTAATCCAAATACTAAAGTAGGAAGTCTCAAAGCATATTCATTTGGTCCGAATAAATTGATAGAAGTACGAACCAGAAACAAAAATAATATGGGCGCATTTTGCCGAGCATCTAAAGGCTCAAGTAAGTCAATATAGGAACGATCAATTACATTTACCGCCAACATTGCTTCATCTAGCCAAAGTGGACGGTTGAAAATGAACTGATAAATTCTTAGGGTAGCTCCAATTAATAAAATTACTGCTGTAGTCAAATTGATATGGTGAAGAGATTTAAGTGAAATAGTCCTTGTCATGTTGTTAAGAGTAAAATAGACTTCCTGGAAAATTAATCTCAAATATTTAAATTTACTAGGCTAAAACTTAGTTTCCGGAAAAGTCTAATACAAAAAACAAACGATGATATTTAGACATATAGCAATGTGCGCTCAGGTATTTACAATGTCCAGCTCAAAGTGCAGTAAGTGAACAGGTGTACAAAAAATAATGTGTAAATATGCCAGCGCTCATTGCTATACATAAAAAATGTAGATTATATTAATTTTTTTAAGTTACTTCACTTCTATCTATAATTGACAATACAATCATTGTTTAATTATTGAAAATTATAGTTAGAATATTTATTGATTAATATTTGAGATTCATTTTCCATAAATAGAGCAAAAAAATCTAGAAATAAATCACAAAAAATTGGTGAAAATAGGCTAATTTATGTAAATACCCCTGCTAAAACTGCTATAGTTCTATATTGCTATAGTTCTATATTTTCAACTTGATTATTAAATCTCTTAAAATTAGATAGACGCTTTTCTTCTGTTTCTTTAATTAATTGTTTTATCCCAGCAATTTCTTCTGGAAATTTTTTCTGATAAATTTTTGAATCATTCCAGATTTTAGTTAAATGAGTCTCAATATTATTTTGATTAATTAAGACACCAAAATCTTGAGGATATTCATCTTCATCTGAAGAAGGAGACAGGAGACAGGACACAGGACACAGGAGGAAAATTACATGGGGATTCGCTCCCCCAAGTAATTTTGAACACCCCCGTTGACGGTGGGGTATTAAACCCACAAAGAAAATGATAAATTTTATAAGGATCTACTAATAGATTGATAGTAAATACCACTGTTATATTGAGAAATAACAACTACACCGAATATTTTTAGAAAATGAGCATAATCTTTCATCCATCCATTACCTTAAAATTATGAATAAAATAATAACTTTTTGTCGCTCATTTTCATTATTAATTCTCTTAATTTTTTAATTTATTTCTATCTATATTGATAATACAATCATTATTTAAGTTTTGAAAATTAGAGTGAGAATCTTTCTTGATTAATACTTGAGATTCATTCTCCACATTTATATGTTTAATTTCTTTAGGGTAATTTTCATTTAATAGAACTAATAAAGGATACTCAAAAGAAGAACTTTTAAAAGTCAACCCTATATTTTTACATTGATTTGATTCTACTCTCACAACTTCATCTAAATAAAATTGTTGATATGTTGGTTGAGTTTGAAAATACTGTTCTACTCTTGAATTTTGAAAAATATTGTTCTCCCCAATTAATGGTCTTACGGAATTAAATAAAACCCATTTGTAAGAAAGACATAAAACAAGTATTGCCAAGAAATAGCTTACTTGTTTCGGTAAAGATTTAGAAAATACAACAGCTACAAAAGGAGAAAATAATATAAATAGAGGTAAATGTAATCGACAACGATAAGGAGACCATGTTAAAAGACTTGCAAATAAAACAAAACCTAAAACTAGAACTATCCCATATTTAATTAAAAGTTTATTTGTCCATATTTTTTGATTAATAGTTAAGACAACAAATGACCCTATTATTAATAATAAATGCAAAGGATTACCTGCAACATCTTCATTAGTAGATAAGCCAGGAACATAAAATTTTCTGGCTTTAGGGCTAATTAAAGCTGGATCGGATAAGTCTATTCCTAATACTCCGTGAATAATTTCTAATACTTTATTAGTTAAACCCGTAGTAGGAGAAATAATTTTTTCTAATTGTAGATTCCTGACAATATCAGCATGCAATGATAAATTTTTTAAGATTCCTGAAATAGAAATCAATACACCGAATTCTTTATTTCTTTCTCCCGTCGCCGCCAACCCTAATACCGAGTCAAAAAGAGCATAATTTCTTAAATAATGTCCTAAATTAATGGCTAATACTATTAATAAAATAATAACTATAGGTTTAATAGCTTGCCACTTTAAATTCTTAATTCCCCACAACAATAACCAAATACAAAATGGGAAAGCATAAATATAAGCCGTACCTTTTGTTAAAATAGCTAAACCTAAACTAAACCCTAAAAACAAAATATTACTTTTAGATATACCGTTTTCTAAGGTTGTAAATGTAAAATAAACAAAACAAATTAACCAAAAAGTAACTACAAGATCGTTATTAGTACCAGAAGCTTGTAGAATTCCCATAGGAATAGTTACAGCAAAAACACTAGCCAGAATTTGATCGCGAATATTACCACCTAACTGTTTAGCAAGAATAGAAACACCCAAGACACTCATTACCATGCTACCCCATTGGATCGTATTCACAAAGCGATCGCTTTTGTTGAGAATTTGAAAGTGAGCCATGGCATATTCTGACCAAGGATTTTGATAGAGATGAAATAAATTATAGGTAGGATAATGAGCGACAGTATGATTTTGAATCCAATAATATATACGAGGTAAATGATACTCCATTGAATCGGAGTGATTGGGTGCAGCGATTATTGCATTTATACCAATTAAGAACACAATAATTGTTATACAGGTGAGCAAAAGTATTAACATTGGTGATAATCCCAGTAAACTTTTGCCCCATGTTTTGAGATTATTTATGTGTTTTTTTAAGGAAGATTTTGTTAATAAAAATACATATAAACAATTTATTAATAACCAAGCTACTATTACCCAAAAATACTGAAATAAACCAAATAGACTCAGTAATTCAGTTATTATTGTTAAAATTATTCCCCATAAAACAATAGCTTTAAAGAAACTATCACGCCAATCATTTTTTTGAGTTAATAATTGAGCAAAAATCAAAACGAAAGATAAGATAGGAAGAATTATCATTTTTAATATTTCAATAATAATTTAAAAAAAACTCAGCAAATTTTTATCAATAAAAGCTAATCCAAATTATAATTTTCAGAATTCTTTTCTAATGAGTTAGCCAAAAAATTACGACGTAATTTTAACTGAATATCTTCTAAAAGCTTACGATTAACTGACATCAAATCAGCAATTAGACCAAAAATAAATAGCTGAAATCCCATTAAAATTAAAATTGCAGCTAAGACTAAACTAGGGACATGAGCTTTCGTAGTGCCACTCCAGTATAGAATTAACCAACGTAAACATAATATCAAACCAAAACCAAAGGGAATAGTCCCTAAAATTGTGAAAAACTTTAGAGGTTTATAAGTCATAAAAATCCGAACGATCGTAAAAATCGATCTTTGGATATAAGCTCGAATGCTTTTAACTAATCTGGATGGTCGTAAATAACCATTAGTTCTAATGGGGACAGAAATAATTGTCATTCCTTTTTGCCCAGCTTGGATAATAGTTTCTAGTGTGTAAGTATATTCATTAAAAACATTTAATTGTAGTGCTGCATTTCGAGTAATAGCACGGAAACCACTAGGAGCATCGGCAATATTTGTTTCACTAGCAATACGGACGACTAAACTACCTATTTTTTGTAAAAATTTCTTGATTGGTGAAAAATGTTTAATCTGTTGAATTGGTCTAGCACCAATTACTATTTCTGCTCTTCCATCTAAAATTGGTTCTATTAGTTTAGGTATATCTGCTGCACAATATTGATTATCAGCATCGGTATTAACAATAATATCAGCTCCATGTTGCAAACAGGCTTCTATTCCGGCCATAAAACCTTTTGCTAATCCTTGATTATATTCAAAATTAACAATATGATCGACTCCTGAGGCTTTAGCTACTTCTAAGGTCTTGTCAATACTACCATCATTAATAATCAACCATTCTACCTTATCTATACCAGGAAGTTGTCGAGGTAATTCAGTTAGAGTCATTCCTAAAGTAGCTTCTTCGTTATAACAGGGGATTTGTATAATTAGTTTAGTCATTAATCTTTTTTCCCTTTGTTTATGTTGTCTCACTAGCTTAGTTTGTCTGCTTTCAGTAGTCCACTTGCTCAACTCATCTATGGCTACCTGATATATAAGTTTACTCTTTTTTCTGCTTTTTATCAACTTCTTTAATTTGAGTGCTAGTCTAACCTGCCATTCGATCAAAGCTTTGAACTTCATCAGCATTGTAAGGCTTTTGATCTAAGTTGGCGAAGGATAAAAAGATAGGCAATACAAGTATAACAACGATCAAAACTTTCCCACTAATCTGCATAAAGAGTTCAGTTTGCTGATACTGATGAACTTGAGCTAGATGGAAAGATATAGCATTTCTCTTTGTAACTGGTTTATATCATGTCCTGATAAGAGCGCGATAGAACTCCGTTCCGCGCTCCGCGTTAATGTGAGTTATTCACCAGCAAACAAAAAACCTTCTCCCTTTGAACCAATATTCCCTTTCCTACGGAATGCTGCACAAACAGCATAGCTGCCCTCAGCATAGCTGCCTTCCTTCCTCGTAAGTAAAGTATTCAAGGGGATGATAATTAAATTAGCAGAAGCTAAAACTTTTGATCGATCAGGCTAAATTTTTGGCCACATATCAAAATCATCCCTTAATAATGCAACAACCAGAATTTTGGGCATTGGTGAATGCGTAATGCTTTTGTCTCAAATATCTATGAAAAACTATAATTGTACCGTTCACAAATATTTAATGGCATTACCTAATCACCAACCCCGAATTTTGAGTAGCTAAAGTTTCTTTTGAAGATGTTTTCTGATTAACCTTAGGTAAATAATTATCCCTCCTACCACCGCGACTAAAACGACTAAAGCTTTTTTCAATAAACTTTGATAGACATATAAAGCTAACCGAATATTGCTGAGAAAATTTGGTTCTCCCATTGACTCAGAATTTTGAATAGCTAAAGTTTCCTTGGTCTTTCCATCATCTGTTAACTTGAATATTTCCAAACTAGCTGAACCAAAGGTGTAGATAGTCTTATCATTAATATAGTTTGGTGAAAAAACAATCGGCTTTCCTGATGAAGGCACATTAC
The DNA here is from genome assembly GCF_010692685.1 of Okeania sp. SIO2F5. Classification (NCBI taxonomy): domain Bacteria; kingdom Bacillati; phylum Cyanobacteriota; class Cyanophyceae; order Oscillatoriales; family Microcoleaceae; genus Okeania; species Okeania sp. SIO2F5. Next base: position 14,731 of record NZ_JAAHGU010000142.1, read on the forward strand.
CTATTCTTGATAGGGGTAATGAAGCATCTGCAATTTGTTTGAATGATTGCCCTCCATCTTCACTTTTGTATAACCCAAGACCTAGCACACCCAACACAAGTGTTTTATCGTTCTCATAGTTTGGTGAAATAGCAATAGCTTCCAACTCAGGCGAGTCAGTACCTAATCCAGGTATAGTTAGCCGCTGGTTCCAAGTTTTTCCTCCATCCCGTGATTCAAAAAGACCTCGACTCCTGGTACTAACAAATAAAGTTTGATCCCGTGCAAAGTCTGGAGAAATAACTATCTGCATTTTTATTGCTTTCTCTAAATCTGTATTTTCACTTATTGCTTCCCAGTTTTTCCCACCGTCCGTACTCTTGTAGATTCCCTTTTCTCCAGTTACATAGAGAGTATTATCGCTAGCAAAATTAGGGGATATGGCAATAGACGGACCATTGTTGCCTTGAAGAGATGGAACCTGACCAACTTTTGAGAAGTCTTTACCTCCATTTTGAGAGCGATAGACATTACCCTTCTGAGCTAGGATGTAAACAGTCCTATCGTTTGAGAAGTCTGGAGAAACACCTATTGTGAGTCCACGTTCTTCTTTAGGCATAGAAGCAATTGACCAGGAGATACCCCCATCCTGACTTCTTGCTACCTTTGTCCAGAGTAGTGATGCCCATAATGTTTGATCTCGATCGTAGTTTGGAGAAAAAGCAACATCAAAGTAGCGACGAGGATCGTAGTTGGGTGGTAGTGATTCCCACTTTCTAGTAAACCAAGGTTCTTGGAGACCTCTTTGAGCGATCTTCCAAGTTTGACCGCCATCGGTACTTATATTAATGTTGCCAACGTAGTCTACAGTTACCAAAGTTGAATTATTAGAAACTGCCATTGCAACAACCGTACTCCTGAGTATGGTTTCTAAGTCTTGCCATTTTTGCCCCTGATCTTCAGACTTGAAGAGACCATCAAAACCTGCTAGGAAACTCACGCTGCCATCTGGAGAGAACTCTAGCTCAGTAAAGCTAGGTTGCTTCATACCCTTAGCTTGAGGATCAATTATGAGTCCCTGAGTTCTTGGCTGCCATTCTTGGCCATCCCAGTAAAATAACCCAGTATTTGCCGTGGAAACAAACAGTTGTGGTGCATTTTGCGACCCTGGAATAATTTTGAGATCTTGAACAAGCTCATTGGCGATCGGACTTACCTGTTTTGTCCAAGTTTTGCCTTGGTCAGTGGTTTGAAAAATACCCTGGGTTTCAGTCGCCAGCGACATTGAACCTACTGCTCCACCTGGCATAGACTCAATAGCAACAATTGGACTATCTAGTGGTAGGCCAGATGCAGCGCGATCGCTAGCTTGCCAAGTTGCTCCGCTGTCGCGAGAGACTAAGAGTTCGTTTGTATTGGCAGCAATGACTAATTTGCCATCATTAGAAAAACCGAGAGCTTCAATAGGACTTTTACTTTGGAAGACCTGTTGCCAACTCTCCCCAGAATTTTGAGTTAAGTAGAGTCGATCGGATATACTTGCTAGGACAATCTTTGATGAAGTTGGTGAAACAATTATATGGTCTATAACAAGTTCATCTAAACCTTCACTGGTATTTTGCCAGGTAAGTCCTTTGTCTGATGAGCGGTAGATTCCATCTCCAAGTGTTCCCAGAAATGCCAAACCATCATTTTGCTGACTCAATTCCAGATCTGTGATAAACAAACTAGAATAATCTAAACCCTTAGTAATACGCTGCCATGAAGCGCCTCCATCAGATGAACGATACAGGTTATTTCTAACAACAATTAATACTGTTTGATCTTGTTGATAATTTGGTGATACTTCAACATGTGTGACAACATCATGTGGGCGATGCGCCACTGAGATACCCATATTCACAAGTATTGCCATTAGGAAGGCAACTAATACTAATCTAAAAAATTTCATGATTCGGGAAAGGCTTTGATTCATAAAAATTATCTGCTCAAAAATACAGTTATTTTTAGAACATTATCTTAACATATTATGGATCATACCATTTCGCTCAAAGACTCTTATCTGCTTGCGGAATGGCAGAAATCAGAAGTAGGAAAGCCTGATAATTCTGCTTATTACAATTCCCTTATCCGAATATTTACCAAACTTTTTTCCAATTGGTATAACTGATTATTTGCATCCTTACCTGACTATGGACTCTTACCTCCTGAATTCTGTCTCGATCGATAACGACTTTTGCTTTGTTAATTGCTCGAAAATATTATTTTAGTTTTGTTCAATAAAAAAGCTTTGTCAGTGTCCGTATCAAAATCCCAGCCTTGAAGTTTAACTATTCTTTGGGAAATTTCCTGAACCGAAAAATATTTTTGCCAACCAGAATATAAATCTTCTCTGACACTAGGTCTCGGCATCCTTTGATTAATTAACTTAAATATTATTGCGTCACCCAGAAAGTTTTCATAAGTTAAAATTACTCCATCCGCAACTTCGCCTTTTTCTGGTAATATTGCCCAACCATTAGCAATATAAGTCTGATTATCAATTTGATTGGCTGTATTAAAATAACCATAAACCAAATATGATTTTGGCTGTTGTACAATATCTTGAATATTTTTACTCTTGAGTAAACCAGATTGCAAAAAACCTAATTTATCTAAAATATTAGCTGTCTTCCTCAAAGTTTCAGGACTTCTTTTCATTACCAAACATTCATTGTTATGGATAACATTTATCATCAATAAATAAGCTTTACTTTGAAGCAATATAACTCGGCGATCCCTCATCTATATGTCTGTAGTTGTTAGATTGCTAAAGCTGCTGAGAAGGAAAAATTAAGAAAATATTAGAGAAAAAGGTCTTCATCTGAGGGAGAGGTAAAAATAGTCTGGAAGTCCTTTTTGAAAAACACCCAATATAATGTAATGCCAGCTCTTGCAGACATGAGACCCTTGTCGCCTGATGTATTTATCCGAGGTCGAGAGCTTGATACTACTACAGTTTATGGCCTACAAGAATGTTCTAACTTATGTGAAAGCAATTCTGAGTGTATTGGTTTAGACGTATAGCAATGAGCGCTGGCATCTTTACATGTTACATAGATATTTGCAATGTAATATAAAAGTAACTGTATGAGCTGTATTTTTCATAAATTAGGCGATCGCTAAACCTTAAAGTTTTAAGGATGTCTGTAATGGTATTGATAATTTACAGTTTATAGCTTGAAATTGTTTAC